>JAPOOP010000592.1 GCA_026713385.1 Candidatus Poribacteria bacterium
GTTTGCCACTGTATAGGCGAGATATTTTCTATCTGGAGAGAGTTTTAATACTGTATCAAATGCCAATGATTTTATTCGGATAATATCTGACGGGTTTAGTAATTTAGACGTGCGAGTCTGTGGTTCAGCATCACTTTCAGCGTGGCAGAGAGTGAGGTAACTGATACTGAGTAGTGGCAAACAGAGAAGTAGTAGGTTAAACATTGGAAATCGCATTTTTTTCTCCTTTTTAAGAGGAAAACTGTTAACTTTTCTAGGACGCGACATCTCTTGTGTCCTAAACGTGAGTTTGATAAATAATTGAATGATTTTTTGTCTAAAGAGAACCCTTTTGGTATAACGTGAGTTTGATAAATAATTGAATGATTTTTTGTCTAAAGAGAACCCTTTTGGTATAATGAAGTTATCACAATCTTCAACCAAAAGGAGTTCCCTGATGAGTATTGTATCATTTTCTGCGAAATACACGACTTTTTTCTCATGTATGAAGCCAATCTGTCAACACACTGCCTTCCAAGCGAGGTGCGGTCTGAAACCCGGGGGCGTCCCCGGCAACTCCATCCGAGTGAGGTAATGACGATCCTCGTTGCCTTCCATCAGAGCGGATATCGGACGTTTAAGCACTTTTATCTCAAACACGTCTGTGTCTACTATCCCGCTGAGTTTCCGCACCTTGTGAGTTATACACGGTTCGTACAGTTGAAAAAAGAAGTCTTGGCACTTTTGAAGGGTTACCTGTCTGTGATCCTCGCCGAGTGTCGCGGTATCTCTTTCGTGGACTCGACACGCCTGCGGGTCTCTGACACTAAGCGGATTTCATCGCATAAGGTCTTCGTTGGGAAAGCGGAACGTTCAAATGTTGGAGAACAAACCCTCGCTGAACTTCGATGAACTTCGGCAGAGTGCTGATTTGCCTATGACCATCAACTACTAACTTTTTTCAAACTCACGTCTATATAGGTAGTGTTATAAATAGGCTTTCATACCCGCTTTTGGTTATGGATTATGTTCAACCGTGTTTGGTGTGCGATGTCTTGAAAGATTCTGTTCATTTTCTTGAAAATGGGGTTGTGTATGTGTTATTCTATCAGTGTATTTTAGAGTTAATGTGAGTTTTAAAAAAATACCCGTAGCGTCCTCAGTCAGTTTTGGCAAAAAACGGTACAAACTAACAGTTTATGCTACAATAATCCACCTTTTTTACAGATGAAAAGTGATTAAAGCGAACTCGCATTTTATTATCAGATTCACGTTAGAGTTATATAAGAAGTGGAAACTCACGTAAGAATGAGATTCATTTCTATAGGAGATTGAACAGCATGAAAATTATGTCGGTATTAGCAGGATTTGTGTTGATGATGGCCTGTTTTGTTATCAGCACGAGCGACATGGCACAGGCGGAGGAAGTCTTGGGAGAAGGAACAGATTCACTCCTTGGAGGCGACCTAACCGATCCAGAAGACGATGGTGAACCTGAATCAGATGACGGTTACAACGCCATTTTCTCAGCCAACGATGAACCCGGATTCGGGGGCGGAGAATCTGCGTTTAACGTCTTCGATAACCGTCTTGGTCCCAGCAATGACAAATGGTGCTGCGGACGTGGGGGTGGCATTCCGAAGGAAGGTTTACACGTGACAGCTGAGTTTGAGGAGCAGTACGCGTTGACACATTTCACCGTATCTTCAGCGAACGATGTTCCTCCGAGGGACCCGACAGTGTGGGAGGTTCAGGGGTCGAACGACGGCGAGGAGTTTACGACCATCTATGCTCACGATGGAAAGAGCTTTTGGGAGCAGCGACTGCAAGTCGTCCTTTTTGAGGCAGGTGAAGATTACGACGTTCAAAAGACCGGGTATCGGTTTTTTCGGCATGTTACTTTTGACACCGCATCGAACCCGGCTGGGGCGTACTTTCAAATTGGCGAAATTGAGTTCTTCGGCGATGATAGTTTTCCGGTAGAGCCTACAGCCAAGCTCACAACCACATGGGGACGCATCAAAAAAGCCCGATAAGCGCAAATATCAGACATTTTCTAAATCGGAAACCTGAATCCAGTAATAACTTGGTTTGGGTTTCCGTTTTTCATATCCGCTTGAAACCGTATGGATTATACTGCGGAGCCCCTTTATATAAAGTAACGTGAGTTTGATAAAAGCGGAATGTCGGGTTTCGCTACCGGTATTTCGGTAGACCGAAAGGGTCTTGAAAAACGGTATATCTCTCCACATTCTGCGATTTTTTCGGTATATTTACCGCTCTACCTGTAGGAAACACCCAAGCAAAAACACCTACAAATTTATTTTCAAACTGGCGTTAAAGTAGGACTTACGCAATGTATTGCTGAACCTAACGAAAAAAGACAAATGTTATCTTTGTGATGTAACCTTGTAGATTTAGGGTCAAACCGAGACGCGAAGTTCACCGTCCCTTGTACCTATGTTTTCGGTAGTGCGTACACGCCGCGTCGGACCTTTACAATCTCCTCTGCTTCTACGAGGCGTGTGAGTTTTGTATTTATTGCTTTTGGATGTCCTTGAATTGCTGCGGTGAGTTCGGGTGTTTTTTTCTCTCCATCGGCAAGCAGAGCGAGGATTTGCTCGCGGAGGGGAGGTCGTACAATTTTTCTACCTCTCAGTTTTTGCAACACTCGGCTCGCCTGTCTTGGGGAGCATCCGAGCACCGTCTCCACCTTTTTTCTGCTGGATTCAGCCGTTAGCGTGTCCCGTTGGCTTTCAAAGCGTTGGCGTGTCGCTATCGCCTCGGAAAGTTTGTCTAAGCCACCGGCTACTTCAAGATCTTCCCAGTCAAAAAGGAGGGTTTCAGGTCTATCAGTGATATCAGGAATTCGCAAGCCCGTGATCAACATAACTTTCTTGTTTGTCAGACGGTGCATCTGAGCTAGTTCTATAACCTGTGTGAATATATGGACGATATCCTTTTCATAAACGCTCTGGACGCGGTTGTCTTTGTAACAGTGGGACTCAGGTTCTGTCTCATAAGAGAGAGGTTCCTCGTCGTTTCCAAACAGGATCTGCGTGCGCTGTAAAATGGCGCGTGGTCCCATTTCTGGCATGCCAACGATCCAGATAACTTCTGCCTCTTGAAAAGCGGTTTCCAATCCTTCTCTGTTTCGGAAACCCGTCAAGAAACAGACATTCTCATTTTTCGCGATATTATCCAAATATCTAACTGTGTGAACGTGGGTTACAATGCCGTGCTTAACGTTCGGATCCCTTTCTATTTCAGCTTGGATCCTGGAGAAAATGTGCTGCCCGGTTTCAGACATCCCAAAAACGTCCCAGGTGCTGTAGAGGTCTAAAATTGTCTTCCGTGGATACGTACCCGTGCGAATCTGAAAAATGCGGTTTCCAAGAGCCCACGCCATCGGTTGGGCAGGAAGGATCTCAGTTTCCTCGTCCAGGAACGCTCGACGTAGATGCTCGTCGTAGAGAACCGGTGATGTGACCAAAAGGTGTCTGATGCTTGGATGCAGCACCGGGGACACCCAGAATCGTAGGACTTTGTTCTCCCATCGCATCGGCGCATCAGCATCCCTTGTGTAATGTGCAAAGAAACGTTTGAGTTGATGCCAAACCGTCGAGTTTGGATTCGAAGGAACCGTTGGAAACTCTTGAATGCTTTCAGGCGTCGCCGCGTCGACGTGACACATCTGTTGAATGATCTCTTCTTCCAGCCATTCAAACGTCTGTATGACTGTCCGAAGTCGTTTGATAGAGTGGGCATGAGATTTATCGCTGATTTCGGTTGCATTCAGTAGAGCCGTGGCAAGGTATCCTAAAGCACTCCCCTGATAGTTGACAACCCATTCCTCCAATGTCGTTTTTGAGAGTTCGCATTCAGGAAAGAGTTGATCCTCTCTTGTGACATTGATGATACAGAGTTGCTGTGTTCCATCGCGCCCTTCGAGAATTTGTTCGGCTATTTTTGCGTATTGTGGGTCCAAAAACAGTCGGTGATCCTGAAGTATTTGTGCGACCGATCCCACATTTCGCTTTTGAAAAAATTGTTCCATGCCTGCCGCAAGTTCAGCATCTGGCAGGTTTAAACAGATTGCTCCACTATTACGCAGCATGGATTCTACTTCACCGTCTTTCTCTGAATCTGCATCGGGAATGAATCCAAGAGCACTCACCCTCCTATCGAGAGCACGCTGCATCTGAACCCAAATTTCGTCGCGTGTTCCATCAATCTTTTGGGTAGGTTTCAACTGGTGTAACACCGGCGTGGGACGTTTTATTGCCAGCGGACTGAGTTTCCCTTCCCGAATGGCAAGCACCTTATCGTCTATAGGCAGTCCCGTTGCAGGGATCGGTGGCAGGATGCCGGTATCGTTCCAAACATCTGTTATTTGCGTTGCCTCCACAGGCAGCTCAATTTCAGGCGTAGATGCACATATCCATACGCTTCCTTGGCTCTCCCACAACGATACCTCTGTATTGTCAACCTTACCATCTCGTCGGTGCCAATA
>JAPOOP010000422.1 GCA_026713385.1 Candidatus Poribacteria bacterium
CAGGTGTCCCCGATTTATATCAGTGTGTGCTCGCCGTCCGTGTTTGACTTCATGAAAATAGGCGAGCATAACGAAGTTCTTAATAAGCGAGGCTGCCATCATCTGCCGATCTTCGTTGATCGACACTATTTTTTTATTTTTTGAAATGTCGTAGACGACAAAACTCGTCCGGTCGGTTGTTGCCAAGATTCGACGACTCCGCCGGTTTTTGATAAAGAGCTCGAAGGTTGCCTCCAAGGGCGAATCAATCGTTGCCCGGAGTTTACTTGGGACGCTCCAATATTTTGCCGCTGGCGCGCTGAATATCGGGAGTAATAGCGCGATACTACAACAGACCGTGAGAGGGTATAACTTTCGTATATATCTAAACATTCTGCCCCCTATTTCCTTTCTCATTCTTTGAAGGGTATATTATGTATGAGTGCAAGTATACGTCTGAGTTGTGAATCACTCAACGTTGGAATTAATAGTTGGTAGCTGATAGCATGCTGCTTCGCGATCGCTTCGAACGAGAAGATAATCACCGGCAAGTGCGGGTGTGTTCCAAGCTCTACCCTTTACGGCTGCAAAACGTGCGTGTTCTATATGGGTGTTCGGGTTTGGGTCTACGAGTACAACTTCGCCGGATTCGGTCAGGACGAGGAGAACATCCGAAATCAGGAGCGTCTGTCCATGTCCATATCTACCTCGTTTCCATTGACGTGTGCCATCGGCTGGGTTTATACAGGCGAAAATTCCATCGTCCAGTCCATATAGATAATCCTTGTAGTAAATGATGGTAGTGAATTTGGCTTTTAGATATATAGTCTCCCATAGAGTAGAGACGTTGAATTCACCCATCGGGTTACGAGAAATTTGAAATAGTTTCGCACCGACACCGTAACCACTTGAAACAAGAAGTTTGTCATCAGATAACGGTACAGGTTGCGATACACATTCCACTGCAGGCGTGGGCCACGGTTGCATCCATAAGAGTTCACCGCTCAATGGTTCATGCGCGGTGACGAGACCTTGGTTAAAAATCACGATTTGCTCTACACCCGCCAGGGTTGTGAGGAAGGGTGAGCTGTAACCGCTCTTGTTCCTGTAGCCTACCCAAGCAATTTCGCCTGTCTTTTTGTGGTAGGCAACCGCGCCGCCAGCACTGACGACAACGAGTTCACCGAAAACGAGCGGCGAAATGCTTACGCCCCAAGGGGGTGTTTCTGCCTCGTGCTCTTCAAAGATGTTGGTTGTCCAGAGTTGTTCTCCCGTCTCAAAATCGAGACAGTTGAGAATTCCTGTTGAACCGACGGTATAAACCCTATTCCCTGAAATCGTTGGTGTGGCTCGCGGTCCGATCCCAGCAGGAGCGGCGTGGTATCTCGCGTTATCTTTGTGGCTCCACTGGACATCGCCGGTGTGTAAGTCATAACAGACGACTTTTTCCCAGTTGTCTTCCTGTTCTTGTGTGATTGCTGAGTTATTGGCAATTGCGAATCCTGACCAACCCGCACCGACAGGTCGCCGCCACACTAACTTTGGTGGAGAGGATTCCCAATCAAGTTTCAATTGCGTCGTGGATATGACACCGTTTCGATGCTGCCCAAGGAATTGTGGATAGTCCGTTTTGGACATTTGGGGTGCCGACGGGTTTTCAGAACTGAGTTGGAAGGTAGTTTGACTCTCTTGCCAACGCCATTCAAATATCGGCACGAGGTCGCCGCTGAATCCTTTGAATTCGAATAGATTGGTGCTGAGAAAAACACCTAATGCGATCACCGCAAGGGCAAATAACTTACCCCGCCATCTCATTTCGGAGAGGAATAATAGCCATAAGATGCTTAGGATGGTTGTACCGATGACAATCATGGTGGTTAAAAGAATCTTGTCTTGGCGATGGCCCGCGTCCGCAATCCATGTCACCAGCGCACCTAAAATAGCTAAGATGATGACAACCCAAAGGGGCCACCAGCGGATTGATTTTGGGGTGTGTTCCACTATAAGACTTCCTTGTTTCGTCATGAAACGTGAAATTACGCCTAAATTTCAGCATTCTACGCTACTTCACTCACTATAATAGTGTTTTTGATTCAAATTTGTCAAGGGGAAATTTGTCGGGCGCTCGGATGAAAGTGCTCTTCCTGTTGCAAATCGTTTGAAACTTTGCATAAGAAACGGACGTTATGATAAAATATTATAACATGAGTTGGACTTAAAATATTATAC
>JAPOOP010000204.1 GCA_026713385.1 Candidatus Poribacteria bacterium
GAAGGATGCACAATGTAGACAGGATCGCCACCGAGGATCGCATGATATTTGCTCAAACCGTCAACTGCATAACAGATGTCTCCACCCTTTTTCAGACAATTAGTGGTTTCATCCCGGTAGTACCAACACCGCGGACGCTGGCAAAGATTTCCGCCGAGTGTCCCAACGTTCCGAATCTGTGGCGTAGCGACAGAACCGGCAGCCTGTGATAGAACGGTATAGTGATGCTGGATAGTCGGATGCATAGCGATATCAGCGACAGTGGCTAACGCACCGATTTTCAAGCCTGAGGCATCCGCCTCAATGCTATCCATACCGGGCAACGTCTTGAGATTAACAAGCGTCTTGGGGGTTTCAATGTACTCTTTGAGTTCTGCGAGCAGATCCGTGCCGCCGGCGATAAGCATGACTTCGCCCCAACCGCTTTCACTCAAGAGTGACGTGACCTGCTCCAGACTGGTAGCGTTAACGTAACTAAATTTTTCCATCTTCTAATTTTCCTTGCGGTTCGGTCAGGTGAGTTGAATGAATGAAGTACCTTTCCGTAGATTCGCCTTCCATTTCATTACAGGCTTAGGTTTTTTGATGTTGCGAAGAACATCTTTCTTCCTTATGCCTTGTCAGCGAGTGCGTCAAGAATCTTATCGGGTGTTATCGGCAAAGACCGAATCCGAACGCCGATTGCATTGTAAACGGCATTCGCGATAGCCCCGGGTGTCGGAATACACGGTGGTTCACCAACCCCTGTAACTTTGCGGTGTGTATCGAAAACAATGGATTTAATCTCAGGGATTTCGAGAGTTCCAGGAACCTTGTAATCCTCAAGATTGGCGTTGAGCATTCGTCCTGTCACCGGGTCCATGAGTCGCTCTTCAAGCAGTGCCTGCCCCAATCCCATAATAACACCGCCATTAATCTGGCTCTCCGTTGTCAACCTGTTAATCGCCAATCCACAATCCTGAACGGCGACAATTTTGATGACCCTGATAGCACCAGTTTGCGTATCAATTTCAACCTCAGCGAACTGGGTACCTGCGGCACCGTTTTGGCGGAGGTCTTCCTCCCAAGTTCCACCTTCGCTAATGCTCTCCATTCCGAGTTGACCGGTTGCCTGTTTCCACGTAATTGTCTTGGTTCTGTCAGAAACAACGTAGATAGTGCCGGTACCGACACGAAGGTCTCCCACAGGTGCCTCAAGCAAAGGAGCGACACGTTCAAATAATTTCTGTTTCGCCGCCGCTGCTGCGGTTTTGATGACAGGAGCCACCGACGGAGTTGTTTGGCTGCCACCACTGCCACCAGAAGGTAGCCCTGGTCCACTATCGCCAACTTTCACCATAATATCGGTTGTATCAAGCCCAAATTCCTCAGCAACAATCATCGCAATAACTGTGCGGACACCGGTTCCAATGTCTTGTGTGCCTGTGACGGCTTCAACAGTGCCGTCTGCATTGATAGTGACCCTCGCTTCTGTGCCGCGTCCGCCACCGCCACCCCATTGTCCGCTGCCAAGTCCCATACCGCGCTTTTTCACGCCTGTGCCGGAGCCTGGTACGCTGTTACGGCGGTGCCAGCCTATCTCTTGCGCACCGAGGGTGTATTGTGCCTGACGCACTTCATTTGGATCATTGATACGACGAAACTCCAACGGGTTCATACCGAGTTTTTCGGCAAGCTCATCCATCAGAGAGTCCATCCCGAATGCACCCTGCGGGTGTCCCGGGGCACGCATCGCGCGTTGATTGCCAGCGTTGATAGCCACGTTAACCCGTTCCGCCCGACTGTTTGGTACGTGGTAGACGTAGGGTCCTGTGAAACCAGCCCCACTGGAGATACCGCCTGTGCCATAGCCCTTCATATCGTAAGCGATAAGCCGCCCGTCTCGTGTTGCCCCCGCGCGGACATGCTGTGTCATCGAAGGTCTATTACCAGCAATAAGATGCTCCGCTTTCCGAGTCAGCATTAATTTCACTGCCTTGCCAGTGATACGAGACAATTCAGCAGCCGTGCGCCCCTCTATACCGGGTCCGAATTTGCTCCCAAATCCGCCACCCATGTGCTCCGTAATGACTCTGACCTGGTTTGCCGGCAATTCAAAGTGCTGTGCAAAATCGTTGCGAACCCCGAAAACACCTTGTGTAGACGCCCAAACGGTAAGATTCTGTTCATCTTCCCATTTTGCGACATGTCCATGTGTTTCCAAGCAGACGTGTGTCTGAACAGGCGTATGATAGGTGGCCTCTACCTCAACAGCGGCTTCAGTAAACCCTGCATTGATGTCGCCGTCTTCTCTGATATTTGGTTCGCTCTGATTGCCCGCCAAATCCTCTCGGATTTGCGGTGCCCCTTCTGCCATCGCGTCCGCTTCAGTGACGACGTGCGGTAATTCCTCTAAGTCGACATGAATGAGCCGGATAGCGTCCTTGGCAATGTCATCCGTTTCAGCGGCAACAGCGGCAATTTCTTGTCCTTGGTACCGGAGTTTATTACCCACCTCAATGAGCGGAATAACTGCCTTGACCCCGGGTAATGCTTCTGCTTCGCTCAGGTCAATGCCCATAACGGTTGCGTGTGCGGTTTCAGAACGCAACATGCGTCCGTACAGCAGCCCCGGTTCATTAATATCAAAAGTATACTTCGCTTTTCCAGTGACTTTATCCTTACCGGACAAACGGGTAACCCGTTTCCCGATGAGACGAGATTCACTTGCTTCTCCCCATGATGCCATGCGTTTTCCTCCTATAGCCAACCGCCCTATTGGCGCGGCAAACTCTTGCGTCTCACAAGCCAATCCTTGCTTTCAAATCACACCTTCCGTGATGCGGTTTTGACTGCATCAAAGATGAATGGATAGGTTCCGCAGCGACAGGTATTACCAGACAAGCCGACTTTAATTTCCTCGAGCGTCGGTGCCGAGTTTTCGTTCAACAATGCTGCGGATGAGACAATGAAACCGGGTGTGCAGAATCCGCACATCAGCGCGTCGTGTTGAATAAATGCGTCCTGAACTGGGTGCAAGTCGTCACCGTCTGCTAATCCCTCAACGGTTGTTATCTCCTTGCCCTGTGCATCAATTGCGAGCATCATGCAGGCGTAGATCGTCTTCCCATCTACCATGACGGTGCAGCCACCACATTCACCCCGATCGCAAATTAGTTTGGCACCGGTTAAGTCGATGTTGCTTCCGCTTGTATCAATTCCATCACGCAAAACGGTTAAAAGCGTTGTTCGCGCTTCAACCGCGACCTGATACGATTTACCGTTGATATTGAGTTGGATTGTCGCATTAGCGATAGCGTCGCCCGTTTGGGCATCGGCAGCTTTCTCACTGCCGATTAAAACACTCGGTGCGACAGTTGCAGCAACGGTACCCGTACCTACGCCTTTCAAGAAGTTACGGCGCGAGATGTTCGTCCCCTGTTTTTTCTCTTTATCAGGCATGCGGTACCTCCTTATAATTGTGAGTTCCGATTAATGTTATGTTCATCGCGTTGATTAGAAAATTCCTTATCTTTCGATTTCCCCAGTCTTATCTTTCGATTTCTCCAGTATAGTATATCTGACATTTTTTATCAAGAAAAAAACGAGCGAAAAATCAATTAAGTTTCGATCTTTAATTATTGGTTGTTGGAAATCCGATAAAAGCATATTTTAGATTTTGACACCGATAGCTCATCATGTCAGAACTAATGTGGTTGCAAACCGTATTTACCACTTTTTTATTAAGATTGATTTATCGTTAACACGAAAAATTGATTGGCAATTTTTCTCAGAATGGGGTATCATATTAATGCCCCACTGCACTTATAAGAGTAATTCGCAAGCAAATATTACACGGTGGCATTTCGCCTACCAGACGACAAATAAAGGAGCTATCATGGCTGGAAACACGTTTGAAATTAGTGACGATACGTTTGAAGGGATGGTACTTACATCAGACACACCCGTTGTTGTCGATTTTTGGGCAGAGTGGTGCGGTCCTTGCAAAATGATTGCGCCGATCTTGGAGGAACTCGCCGGTGAGAACTCCGAGTCCTTCAAAGTTGGAAAAGTAAATGTTGATGACAATCGTCAGACAGCGATGCAGTACGGTGTTCGGAGCATCCCAACACTGCTGGTGTTCAAAGATGGCAAAGTTGTACCGAATGGGCAGATTGTCGGCGCGATGCCCAAAGATGCACTTAAGAAGAAAATCTTAGACGTCCTATAATCACGTCCCGCTCGTAATCACACCTCTGGGGAATGGAAGACTGTGTAAATTAGATTCGCCCTTCCATTCTCCCACCTCCCGATCCTTCCATCCGTCTAAGGTTCACTATGTTTTGGCAAATCCTCTACAACCTGTTTGTTGTCCCGATTATGTTTGTCGGTTTTTACGGTGCGGGGTGCCGCAATCCTAAGATTCTGGAAGGAATTAAAGGACGAAAACGAGTATTTTCAGACCTGGCAGACCAACTCCAGACCGCCCGACCTCTGGAGAAGACAGCATGGTTTCACTTTACGTCTGTCGGCGAATTTGAGCAAGCAAAACCCCTTATCGAAGCGATTTACGCAGAGACCCGAATTGTTTTAACCTTCTTTTCACCCTCTGTCGCACCAAATGCCCGATCTTATGCCTACGCCGATGCTGCTGTTTACCTTCCGTTGGATACTCCGCGCAATGCTAAACGCTTGATACGCCTCATCGAACCTAAGTTGATAGTTTTTTCCAAATTCGATATCTGGCCCAACCTCGTTTGGAAAGCCTCTAAAAACGGTATTCCCATTATTGTTGTCGCCGGTACGTTGCACACTGAATCGAAACGGTTGTCTCGTTTCGCGAAGCCCTTTTTTCGGAGTGTGCATCGGCATATCCGAGTGCATTGTGCGATCTCGGAAGGAGATGCAGCACGCTTTCAAGACCTCTGCTCACCAATACACGACATCGTTGTTACTGGCGATACCCGCTATGAGCAGGTTTATCGACGAGCCGTAGCCGTTGAATCTGACACCGAAATTTTCCCCGGTCAAGTGCCCCTAAAACGCCCTATTCTTATCGCTGGTAGCACCTATACAGAAGATGAGAAGGTGTTGTTACCAGCATATCAACTCCTGCGTGAGAATACACATGACAACTTTCCTCATTTGATTCTGGTCCCACACGAACCGACACCTGAACGGATAAGAGAGATTCGTGGACATCTGGATCAAGAGAAATTGATATATCTCTGCTTTTCTGAACTTAAACCTGAAGTAGATTTATCGGCGGTAGATGTCCTCATCGTTGACCAGGTGGGGTTTCTTGCAAAGATGTATGGACTGGCAGATATCGCGTTTGTTGGGGGAAGTTTTCGTGGGAGCGTTCACAATGTGATGGAACCGGCAGCGATGGCGAAACCTGTCCTGTTCGGTCCGACTATCCAAAACGCGTATGAAGCGTCTTTGCTCGTGGAGCACGGTGGTGCGAAACTGGTTCA
>JAPOOP010000055.1 GCA_026713385.1 Candidatus Poribacteria bacterium
GGTTGAGACCGGCGGCGAACAGCAGGAACTGCTTAATGCCTAATGGTGTGAGTTCCGCACTGCCGCTGGCGAGGGTGTTTTTGCTTGGGGTTTTGATAGGGGATTGCTTGGGCGTTTCCCTGCGGATTTCCCCAGTATCCTCGCCTTCCCGAAAGGTCTAACTAATTGTGGGTTTTACCATAGTTCAATTATGTATTTGGGTGGGGCTGTATTAGCAAGTATCTGCGAAGCGACTCACTCCCTACTGGTAGACATAACCTACCGCGGTGAAGATTCAGAAAACCGTCTGACATATTGAATGGCTCTGAAAATAGAGGCGGCACTGACCGACAGTGGCGTAGGAGGAATAGAATGAAAAAAATCTGGCTTACCCTCGCGCTTATACTCTTTGTAATTGGGTGCGGCACCCAGAACGAAAACCTCGCGAAGGGTAAGGAGTTGATTAAATCGGATAAACGTCGCAAAGAGGAACGCGCTGTCCGAGAATTTAAACTTGCGCTCCAGCAACAGATTGATAATGCTGAGGCACACTATCTGCTCGGATTATACAACTCGCAAGAATTTTACGAGCCGAACACCACTGATTGGCAGGAAGCATCGGTCACTGAACGCGGCAAACAGATGTTCCTCGCGTATCAAGCCGAACAACGGAAGTATCTCGAAAGACTTGTTTTTGAGACACTCCGTGATGATGACTTGGATATCCAAAACGCTGCACTTGATGCGCTAAAACGGGTCTATAAGCAAGGCGACAGAAAGCGGCTTCTCAGCCAACTCCAAAAGGCGATTAAGTCCAGTGACAATCGCGATAGGCATAATGCACATTGGGTACTTGGGCATATTGGTAAAGAGGATCCGGCGACGATTGTCCCTATGTTAGTGAAGCTTCTCGACCATCGAAGAATGGAAACTCGCTTGAATGCTGTCAAGGCACTCGGAGAGGTTGGAAGTGAACAAGCCATTCCCACACTTGCTGCCCTGATTGAATCCGGTTCTGCAAGGTGGAAGCGGGATCGAGAAGAACCTGAGGTCCGCCAACTTGCTGTAGAAGCGCTTGGAAAGATCGGTGGTGCTGCTGTACCAGAATTAGTCAAGATTGTGGAGAATAAGGGGTCATCGCTGCGCGTTGATGCGATTCGAGCGTTGGCAGCCCTCGGTGACGAAAAAGTTGTGGAACCGCTCTTAGAGGCTTTAAAGGAACAGAGCAGCCGGGATGTTGTGATCCCTCTTAACTGAACACTAAGTTGTTCTCGTCTCCTTTGGCGCAACTTGCAATCCGAAATGTGCTATAACTATAGAAAGGTGTCTATAGATGAGTCGGATCCAAAATGCGCAATCTTCATAATGCTACTACATGCGTAGTTCGTAACATTGTCCCGCAGGTTTCCTCTATAGGAGACCTGCACTGGGAGAGCGGGTTTGAGAAAGGATTGTCAAAGTTCCAATCCACGTCATTTAACCGCAAGGAATAATTAAAAAATGCTAAAAAAAATAAAACGGTTTCACATACCTCACCGCTTGGTGTTTAGCGTGTCCGTTCTTTTTCTCCTGATACTCGGACTCGGATGTGATAATCAGTATTACGATGAACGCCTAAAAATGCAGGTGCAGCAGTTAGACAGCGACCTGAAAGACCGTTGGTCGACCAGTGGGGTCGTTGTTTTGAATACGACACCCAACGGACCCGCAGATAGAGCGCAGCTTGAGGCTGGTGAACTCATCTCTTATGTCATTACCGAGTACCCTGTCCGAGATGTTGGAGACTTTAACAGTGCTCTGAAACAAGCAGTGGATGAGGATAATAACTTCATTCTTCATTTAAAAGATAAGCCGCCGCTACGTATCGCTCTCCGAAGACGAGGCGATAAGGTTGGATTCAGCGTTGAGGGCAGCGGTACTGTGCGTGTTAAGCAGGTTCAACCGGGGACCCCGGCGGCGAACACTGATATTCAGGTAGGGGACATCGTTGAGAAAATTGTTGATGAGCGCAAAATTTATAGCCTTGATGATTACAAGAAGACGCTCGGAAAACTTTCTGAAAAGCAGTTTACCTTCCGAACTACTGAATTAATAGGCGTGAAAATTGCCGCTGTGGACGCACTTGGAGACTTAGGTGATATCCGCGCCATTGAACCATTCGTAGATCTCTTCAAAAATAGTACAGAGTTCTCGCTCCGGAAAGGAGCAATTAATAGTCTTCAACGCCTCGTTGAATTGAGTGTCCTAAATGATCTGTTTCAGGAGTTTCAAAGTGCCAATGTGAACCAGCTTCCAGCCGATAGCCTTCAGGCACAGCAGTTAGAGTCTGCTGCGATCCTAGGTTTACTCACTGTGGATAGGACCGAGAATACCGCTACCCTTAAAGCTCCCTTCGGGACACAATTCAGACACAGATCCGAAGCACTTTATCAAAAAATTAACGAAGGACAAATCGCTGAACTTGCACAGGCATACATCCAAATTGAAGTGGAACCGGAACAGGAGATTCGACGCGCCTGCCTTGCTATACTCGGAATTCTCAAACCCGTTTCTGCGATCGATCCTCTTGTTGCTGTCCTTGAAAACTCTTCAGAAATTCCCGGCATCCGTTTCCAAGCTGGGTTAGCACTCAGTCAGATTGGTGAACCCGCTGTTGATTCCCTCGTTACTGCGTTTGAAAAGGGAGATACCAGCACGAAGGATATTGCTGTTTCTGCGCTCGGCGGTATTGGTGGCTCTAAAGCGCGGGATCGATTGATTAATGCCTTGGAAAGTAGCACTGAATCTGCGATTCAACTCACACTTGTTGACGCAATTGCCAAAATCGGCGATGTGCCTTCAGTTCGAGCGTTAGAACGCCAGTTGCAACAATATCAGCAGGACGATGACAGTGGAGTACGCATTTTTCTCGACGAGGTTTTCAGGAGTTTGGAAAAGGAATCGATGTAATTCGGCGGAACACTCGCGCAACAGGTTGTGGGCTGCTAATGAAAATTGGACTCATTTCAGACTTGCACACGGACGTTACGCCTTTGAACAAGGCACTTGTCCCACATCTTATTGATGCCGTCAGTGCCGAAAACCTTGATGTTTTAGTGCTCGCAGGAGATTTCGCACGACATTTAGTTCAGCTTTCAGAAACGCTGAATGCTTTTCATCTTGCGGATTTGGCATGTGAGAAATTGCTTGTTCCCGGGAACCACGACATTTGGGCTATTGAGACTTCTACCGTCACAAGCGAACAGAAATGCGGAATTATTTCAGAACTCTGTCATGCTTGCGGATTTCATCCGTTAATGGACGAACCCTTTATCAGGGAAAAAATCGGTTTTTGTGGGACTATCGGCTGGTACGATTATAGTTTTGCCCCGGATGGGTACGATTTTTCCGATGCTCAGTATGCCGAAAAGGAGTTGATGGGAGCTGTCTGGAACGATAAGCGATACGCCAAATGGAATGATACCGATCCAGTTGTTGCCCGACGTTTTGAGGCAGCTCTTGAGATGCAGATTGCTTCTATTCGGGATGATGTATCACGTATCGTTGTCGTCACACACCATGTTCCGTTTCGGGAGTGTATCCGATACCTCGGTGAGTTGCCGTGGGATTTTTTTCGGGCGTTCATGGGCAGCAAAGGGCTTGGGGCACAATGCTTGCGGGAACCGCTTGTAACGCATGCGCTTTTCGGACATACACATCAGGCACTTGATATGCAAATCGACAGTGTACGGGCTATCTCTGCTCCTGTTGGTTATCTTCAGAAAGAACCTACGGCGGGTTTGCAGACTTATGCGACACAATGTTTGGCTTGTTTCGAGGTATAATTGAATTTGAAAGATAGAAAGGAAACCACTATGGAGATAACTTTAACCAACAGCAATGATGCCGGTGCGCTTGAATTTCCGTGGGGAGCGATTAAGTGGCTCTGTAACGATCAGATTGATCCAGAAGCTGAGATGACTTTTGGTGTTGTCTATATTAACGCCGGTGAAGGCAATCCTACCCATTATCATCCGAACTGTGAAGAGCTCATCTATGTCCTCTCTGGTGAGTGCGACCACAAGTTGGGAGATGAGGTTATCCCGCTCAGACCGGGGATGATGCTGCGTATTCCCCGTAATGTCAAACACAATGCCGTCAACACCGGTTGGCAACCCGTGACGATGATTATCTGTTATTCGGATGCCGACCGCCAAACCGTCTTTGAAGAGTGAGATAACTTAGGTTGCTACTTACAAAATTTTGCTTATATGCTGAAACTTCGTAAGAGTAGCCTGCAACAACGGCGCGGGCGGATATACGGAAAGGTACGTTATTTTCCAAATTCATCTAACCGAACCGCAAGGGAAAATTAAAAAATGCATAGGGAATCCCGCTGCAGTGTTAAAATCTGCGGCATCACCTCTATCCATGACGCTCGACTTGCCGCTGATGCGGGCGCAGATTACATCGGCGTGCTGGTTGATGTTGCCGTATCTGAACGGACACGTTCCGCGACGCAAGCCGCCGAAATTGCCAGCGAAAGTCCTATTCCTACCGTAATTCTATTATATAACCGTTCAACATCCGACATCCAAGAAATAGTCTCACAGGTTCAGCCGTTTGCCGTTCAACTCCTTGGACAAGAATCTCCACAACAGGTTGAGGAGCTTAATCGCGCAAGGACATGTGAATTCTGGAAGTCAGTCTATTTGCCAGCGGGCAGTCCTAAAAATGTGGATATACCGGCTGTTCGGGCAGAGATGCAGGCGTACCGCGATGCAGGTGCGGATTTCCTACTGTTTGATAGCGTTGATATGAGTCTTGAGAAACCGAGATACGGTGGTACCGGCAAAACCTGTGATTGGAATGTCGCTGCTGGACTCATCATGGAGAGTCCACTACCGGTTTTCTTCGCAGGTGGGATTCGCCCAGAAAACGTCAAAGCCGCTATTGAAACAATTCAACCCCACGGCATCGACCTCTGTTCCGGCGTTGAGGCATCAAAAGGTATCAAAGATCCGAGTAAATTAGAACAGTTTATGGAGCAGGTTGCGCAAGCTAATTGAAATCGGAGAGATGACTCTCTATAATTGTTGGCGAGAAATTACTGCATTCACATTTTGATATAATTTTTTAGGGCAAAGCTTCGATGTTTCTGCCCGTCAAGCAAAGGAGATTTTTATGAATAATCATCTCATCTGTCCTGTACAGATTTTCAATAAAGGCTTTACATTCGCTATTGTCGTGTTAATAGTTTCTCTGATTTCTATGGTTAGTTTCTCTACTGCCTTCGCCGATGCTCATGAAATGGAAGGCGAAACAGCAGAAGAAAAACCAATGGAGGAAAAACCGAAGATAACAGGTTGGTTCCAGATTGATGTTGATAGTTTAGGCACCTATTTCTTGGTGGGTGCAAGCCATCCACTCAGTGGTGGTATTTCATTTGATTCTAATATCTATGTGAACGATCATTTGGGCGAGTTTGATATGGGGATTACATTCCCTGTTATCGCGAATGACAGCATGGCATTGCTGCTAACACCGATGCTCGGAGTTGGATTCAATTATGTCAGTCCAGATGGTCCCTATGCCTTATACCCGCAAATCTTTGCTATCCTACCCGCCGGTAAAATTTTCGGTTTCCATTGGACAATCGGCACAGTCAAAACCATATTTGATGATCAAAGCCTTAATGAAGTCTACAACCGGACTTACGTTACATACGCGTTAAACGAAACTGTCGCCGTTGGTCCGCAGTTTGAATCTGTACTGGGTCTTGGCGACGGTGGCGGACTGTGGGCTCTCAATTTCGGTGGACGTGTGAACATCGGTTATGGTGAGAATAACACCCTCGGCATATACGTTGGCTATGAAACCAAAAAGGACGAAGGCGAAACCGGACTGACCGGTAGAATGAATTTTACGCGTAGATGGTAGCACGCTTTTCCTTTACCTGTCAGAGTGTAGCAATTGAGAGATTGCTCTTACCAGATAGACATGTGGGCGCGTTTCAAACAGATCCGAAACGCGCCTTTCTCTGTTAAAGAGGCGTATGTGTCTTTTTGTTCCATTCTAACCCAAGTTGCTACCCAATAAGTGTTATTCCAACATATAAACGTGAATTGTTCTGTCTTTCGCACGTGAAAATGCGGGCAATGTTTTTACCATACGTCCCCGTTCGCGAATCCAAGTGCGAACCTTCGCATCCGCGTCAAAGACGTTAAAACTCGCGACATCCACAAGAAACCATAA
>JAPOOP010000054.1 GCA_026713385.1 Candidatus Poribacteria bacterium
ACACCCGGCATCTTTCAGCATTGGCGCAGAGACTTCGCCGGTAAATGCCCCGCTATCCTCCCAATAAACATCTTGGGCGGCGAGATGAATGTTACTGCCTGCTATGGCACCGCTAACAGCGGAGAGCGCAGTAAACGGCGGTGCGACGATGACTTCAACACCAGTGTTGTCCGCAACCAATGCCTTTAACGCCGTTGCGAGCGCGACCGCCTCTGAAATCGTTTTGTTCAGTTTCCAATTTCCTGCAATAATGGGTATTCTCATAATCCTTTCCATTAAAGTGTCTGCGCGACGAGTTCAACGAGACGGTTGGAATAACCCCACTCGTTATCATACCATGAAAGGACTTTAATCAACCCATTATCAATCACTTTGGTGAAGGGAGCATCAAGAACGGAAGAGAGCTTGTTCCCATTGAAATCCGATGAAACGAGGTCGAGTTCAGAGTAGCCTAAGATCCCGTCTAAGCTGCCTGCTGCCGCTTCTTTCAGTGATGCGTTGACCGCTTCAGCACTCGGTTTCTGCTTGAGATCAACTGTGAGATCTACGACGGAGACGTTCGGTGTCGGGACACGGATTGCGAATCCATCAAGTTTACCGTTCAATTCTGGCAGGACCTTTCCAACAGCGACGGCGGCACCGGTTGTCGTCGGAATCATTGAGAGTGTTGCTGCACGGGCGCGGCGCATGTCGGAATGTGGGAAGTCATGAACTCGCTGGTCACCCGTGTAGGCGTGAACAGTCGTCATCAAACCGCTTTCAATTCCAAACTCTTCATGTAGGACCTTTGCGACAGGTGCGAGACAATTCGTCGTACACGAAGCATTGGAGATGACATTATGTTCTGCTTTGTCGTATTTATCGTCATTGACACCGATCACGATCGTGATGTCCTCACCCTTCGCGGGAGCAGAGATGACCACTTTTTTCGCGCCACCGGCGGTGATATGCTTTTCAGCATCTTCCCGTTCCGTGAAGAAACCTGTGGATTCGATAACAACATCCGCACCAAGTTCACCCCACGGTAGATTGCCGGGATCTCGCTCGGCAAGAACTTGTATCTCTTTGCCATTTACCGTCAGTCTGTTGTCTGTGGCAGCGATGTCATCGGACAAGATGCCGTGGATGGAGTCGTATTGGAGAAGGTGTGCGAGTGTCTCTGGACTTGTCAAGTCGTTGATAGCCACGAATTCTATATCTAACGCAGGGTTCTGCAATGCCGCTCGAAAAGCGTTTCTACCGATCCGACCAAAACCATTAATACCTACTTTAGTTGACATAGGACAGATAAATTCCTTTGTAAATATTGTGCCGTTACAGGGCTTTCTTTTAACAGCAAGACTTAGAACCTACAAGCCACACAAATAGATTTTTTTACTATTGGGTTTCCGCTCCGATGGGTCTTACAGGCCAACCGGGTTTTTTAACGAATTTAAGCGGTATCTGTATCAATTAAGGCTTGAAAGAATTCCCTTTGATTTGCAGTTATCTAAATTCCACGATTTACGTCTTTTTAATTATACCCTAAAGTGACGTAAATTGCAAGTGCGTTGTTACGTCTGTAGCCGTCCTGAAGCAATTTGACTTGACAATTCAGGCGGTTTCAGATACCCTATTGATATGTCAGCAAACACCGACACAAAAACGATTCAACCGACCGGAAGTTTCCGTGCCATTCCTGTTGCGGTGCCAGAGAATCTCACCAACGTCCGAATCATCCTCTTTGAACCGCGTGAACCGGGAAACATCGGCTCTGTCGCCAGAGTCGTGAAAGGGATGGGACTCTCGCAACTCTATCTGGTGAACCCAGTCCCGTTTCACGATGTCGATGCCGCGTGGTATATGGCACATGGTGCGAAGGATATTCTTGAAAACTGCCATGTCGTTCCTGAACTGAAAGACGCGCTCGACGGTATCCAGTATCTGGTCGGGACGACGCATCGACGCCGTGATGTCCGCCTACCACAGCCCGTACCTGCCAGGGAAGCCGCAGAGACGATCGCCACAATTTCGCAAGACAAACCCGTTGCGCTGCTATTTGGACGTGAAGACTTCGGCTTGTCCACCGATCAGATGAGTCTCTGCCAGTTGACTGCGAGCGTGCCAATGGCTACGAAGAATCCGTCTCTGAATTTGGCGCAAGCGGTCCAAATCTTTGCCTATGAAGTCTTCACTGCCAGTCTGAACGAATACCCTCCCTCCGAGATTGATTATGCCGAAGTGAACGCCTTGGAAGAGTTCTACGGGCGCGTGACCCGTTTGCTGGATAAGGTCGGTATGTCGCCGTATAACCGAGAATGGGAGACGTATCTGAAGTCGTTGCGGCGTGTCTTCTCTCGTGCCCCGTTAGAAGCACGCGACATCGCCACACTGGACATGATTTTCTCTACAACCTTTCGGTACATTGAGCGATTGGAGAAGAAGATAGAGGATTCTACTTGAAATTCTGGGGTGGACTGATGTATCATATATGTAGAGAATTCGGGTAGTCCCGTAATGACGAAAGTGTTTAAAGCGTAGACAAAAAATGCGATACACCAAGCCCATCGTTTGGCTCATCTTTATCTTCTCCGGTGCCAGTGGACTCATCTATCAAGTCATCTGGATGCGGCAGCTTACGCTCATTTTCGGGAGCACTGTCTTCGCAACGAGTACCGTTCTGACAGCATTTATGGCAGGACTCGCACTCGGCAGTTACTACTTCGGTAGGAAGATTGACGAAAGCACACAGTCTCCGCTGCGACTCTACGCACTCCTCGAAGCCGGCATTGGTGCGTTCTGCCTCGTTTGGCCCCTCATTCTATCAGCACTTGGCGCAATCTATGTGCTGATTCATCGCAACATCACATCAGAATTCTATACCCTCTCACTGATTCGATTCGTGCTGACATTCGGGGTCATCCTTATTCCCTCCACACTGATGGGTGGCACGCTACCGGTGCTAACCCGATTTTTTGTGAAAAGACTGGAACAACTCGGCACAAACATCGGAATTTTGTATGCATTGAACACTTTCGGTGCCGTTGTGGGAACCGTAGCGGCAGGATTTTTCTTGATTGAGGCATTGGGCATCCGATGGACACTCGGCATCGGTATCGCTATTAATTTCGGTGTGGCAGCAGTTGCATTAGTGTTGACACAGAAGGTATCAGGAACAGAAACGGATGAGCATCCTGAAGAAACACAACAAGCGGAATCTGAAGATGTTCCGTATCTACCTGAAAAGCGGTTGGTGCTATGGGCGATAGGTGTCTCTGGGTTTTGTGCTTTAGCGTATGAAGTGTTGTGGACCCGTATTATGGTCTTCTTCCTTGGAAGCACGACGTATGCGTTTGCGACGATGCTTGCGGCATTTCTGTTCGGCATCGCGTTGGGTAGCATAGTATTTTCGCGCTGGGTCGATCGCATCAAACAACCTATCGCAGTTTTCGGCATCGTTCAGTTTGGTATCGGGCTCTTCGCGCTTATCTTGATGCCGGCGTTTGAGGAGTTATACGGGATGAGCCGAGCGTTCCAATCTACTTTCGGTGGCAGCAGGTTCTGGGCGTTCTTTTCCTGTTTCCTTGTGATGTGTCTGCCAACCTTTTTGATGGGCGCGAGTTTTCCACTTGTGACGAAGATTTACACCGGCAATGCACGCCAATTGGGCAGGAGCATCGGGAACGTCTATGCAGTCAACACCGTCGGAAGCATTTTGGGCGCGTTTTGTGCAGGGTTTATCCTGATTCCGCTTTTGGGCATCCGACCGAGTATCGTTTTGACAGTAGTCTTGAACACGGGCATCGGATGTCTGCTTGTTTTGAGAGGTGGACGACTCACTGAGACTGCAAAATCGCTTTTACAAGGGATAGGCATCGGAATGCCGGTTCTCAATGTCGGGTTGGCTGTGATCCTCCTGCTTACGGTGAATCAACCGCTCTTTCTCAAGAGTGCTATTTTCAAAACGCAACGTCCGGGCGATACACTCGTCGATTACAACGAAGAGGTAGATGCCACGGTAACAACATTGAAGGACGATGAAGGGGTCTACCGTCTCTATGTGGATACAAACCAAGCGGCGGATGCCTCACGTTGGGATTCCCCATCGCATCGCGTTATTGCACATCTACCGTTATTGCTGCACCCGCGTCCGAAACGAGCACTCGTTGTCGGGTTCGGCATGGGACTAACCTCACATTCGATAACGCAACACGGTGTACGGGTTAACGCAGTAGAGTTGTCGAGTGGTGTAATTTCTGCCGCACAAAAGCATTTCACGCACGTCAACGGAAATGTATTTGAGAACCCACTGTTCAATTATAGACTGAACGACGGACGAAATCATATCCTAATGACGAAAACGAAATACGACATGATTTCGACCGGTATCATCCATCCGCTTGTGAGTGCGGGAAGCTCCAATATCTACACAGCGGACTTTTACCGTCTGTGTCGTCGGATTCTGAGCGAAGATGGGATCATGTGTCAGTGGGTGCCGTTGCATCGTTTACCGGAGGCACACTATAAAATGATTGTGCGCACCTTCATTGAGGTGTTCCCACATACGACACTCTGGTACAAATATACACCCGATTTTGTAATTCTCATTGGCACACCTGAACCATTGCGAATTGATTATAAAAACTTCATGGCTCGCGCTCAGATCGCGAGTATCCGCGAAGGCCTTGCTGCTGATGACCTTGACGGTCCGTCGCTACTCGATTCATTCATGATGGGACCTGAAGCGGTGCGCAAATACGCCGGTCTTGGACCTGTTCACACAGACAATCGCCCCAGATTAGAATTCTTCCGTGGAGCAGACTTGGTGGGAACGACAACGCAAAACGTTAAAGGGATGTCAGAATATCGGGAGCGGGTGCTACCTTATCTCACAAACTACGGCGTAACACTGGCAGAGAAACGGAACGTTCGAGAGAAACTCGACACCTACTTCAGAGCCACGCAGCTGCTAATCCGTGGACAGATTGCTTACGCGAGCGGGCAGTACCAGAACGCTGCGGCACTCATGAACGATGCTGTAGAACTCAATCCTGTTGACGAAACGATCCGCTATAATTTCGGTGTCGTCGCGGGCTTAATTCGCGAAGGTGAACAGGAAGAACTCCGACAGATCGAAAAGCAGGTCCAACAGACGATGGCACAAAACCCTGATGACGTTCAGGGACACATCCATTTGGCGACGTTGTATGAGATGCAGGGTGAACTTGGAAAAGCGGCGAGGGAACTGGAGGAATTGCTCAGACGCGATCCTAAAAGGTTCGATGCCTATCTGCTCTTGGGTCCCCTATATGAACGCCAAGAACGATACAAAGACGCACTTAGGACTTACGAACGGCTTGAGCAGCAGGAGACAACTTCGCAACTGCCCGCCCCTATTTTTGCGGCAATGGCACAACTGCACTTGCAATTGGAAAATGTGAAGGAAGCCGAAAAATACGGAAAGAAGGGTATCACTGCAGATGCCAATTCGTGGCGTTCTCATTACATCCTTGGCAATGTTTACGCTGCCATGAATCAGCCTCAGAAACAGATAGAATATTACGGCAATGCCCTGAGTGCACTTGATGAAATTGTCCGTGTCTCCGCAGATCCGGGCGATCTATTGGGGGTCAGAGAACAGATCCAGAACGCACTTGAACAACTTAGAAAATAACATTTGTTTTTCAATTTTTACGACGAGCAAGCCCGAAACGAAGTGGAGGGCGACTCTACGGAAATAAACGTCAAGGTGCTAATCCACTTGACCGAACCGCAAGGAATAATTAAAACATGTCTCAAGAAACCCAAGAAGCCACATCGTCTTGTTTAAAACGAACCCACTATTGCGGGGACCTGCGCTTAACTGATGCGGGTACGACTGCGCAGCTCAACGGTTGGGTCAAACGCCGTCGAGATCATGGCGGTGTCATCTTCGTTGATTTACGCGACAAGACAGGTATCACACAGGTTGTCTTTGATCCACAGATTAACGAAAAGGCGCATGCCCTCGCGGATGCTGTCAGAAGCGAATATGTGTTGAACGTTAGCGGCACCGTCCGTGAACGCGATCCGGGCGAGTTGCTCTTCCACGCGGACGCTGCATACCAGACAGAACTTGCCGATGGTGTCCTCTCCTCAGCGTTCCGAACCTTGTTTTCGGATGCCGATACGAAGTACACCCTCTCCGAAGAAATCGAGGTAGCGACCCGTGTCGTTGGCACGCGATGGCTACTGACCGATGTCGAAAATAATCGGACATATCACATCGAAAATAAAAAAGACGGTCTCAACATTCATCAAGGCACGGTCAACCCGGAACTTGACACGGGTGAGATCGAACTCGCTGTGGATTCCCTGAATATTCTGAATACTGCCAAAACGCCGCCGTTCCCAGTTGAAGACGATATTGACGTTGCTGAAGATATTCGGATGCGTTATCGGTTTATTGATTTACGCCGTCCTGAGATGCAGAAGACTTTAGCAGTGCGGCATAAGGCGGCACTCGCAGCACGTAACTATATGAACGAGCAGGGCTTCCTTGAGATTGAGACTCCTATTTTGATGAACAGCACGCCTGAAGGGGCACGCGACGTACTCGTTCCAAGTCGTCATTATCCCGGCAGGTTCTATGCACTTCCACAGTCACCGCAGCAGTTCAAGCAGATTTTGATGATGAGCGGTGTTGACAGATATTTCCAGATAGCACGATGCTTCCGGGATGAAGACACCCGTTCCGATAGACAGTTGGAATTTACGCAACTTGATATTGAGATGTCATTCGCAGGAGTGGACGATGTGCTTGAGGTGACCGAGGGATTGATGAAACGAATATTTGAGGAAGCGGGTGACATTCCGGTCCAAACGCCATTTCTACGGCTCCCCTATCACGAATCAATAGCACGGTTCGGGAACGACAAACCCGATACGCGGTTCGGTATGGAACTTACCGATCTCTCGGATGTCATGGCAGACTGTGATTTTCAGGTGTTTACACGCACCCTGTCCTCAGGCGGGCAGGTCAAAGCCGTTGCCGCCCGAGGAGGTGCGGACTTTTCACGCAAAGACATCGATGACCTGACCCAATTCGTCGCTACGTACCGGGCAAAAGGATTGGCATGGGTTAAGGTCACGACAGAAGGGTTCTCGTCGGGGATCGTTAAGTTCTTCACAACGGAGCAACTGGAAACAGCACAAGAAAGAACGGGCGCGAAACC
>JAPOOP010000053.1 GCA_026713385.1 Candidatus Poribacteria bacterium
GAGGTCTCCAAACAGTTTTGTCGCACCTTCTTGGAAGATAAGAGATCCGATGATAAAGACGATGATGGCAATACTGGAAATAACGAATACAGGTGTGAGGTAAATCTCTAAACCGAATAACTTCTTGTACTCCCTTTCCTGCATATGCTGTGGTTGTTTTCCTTCTTCGTGCATTTTCAAAATTCTCCTTTTAGAGTTGAGTTAGCGGTTTTGAACCGCGCACGGAGCGGGGCGCACTTACAAAGCGCGCCCACAGGGGAAGGTTAGGTAACCGATTAGAAATAATAACCGAAGTTAAAGTTAAGTCGCAAATTCCAAGCGTTATTTCCGTTAGCACCAAAGTCACCGGCACCATCGTAGATATTACCGTAGCCCTCTTTCTCACCATCACTTGTCTTGTTACCAACAAAAAAGTTGCCATCGGAAAGTCCTACATCAGTATACACATAGAGAGCCCCAAAAACCGTCCAGCTCGCTCCAAGTGTCACGAGAGTACTGGCATTGTAGTCTTCCACCGTTTTCATGATAGTGCTCCACTCCACATACGGCGTAACGCTGTCAATCCATGAGATGCTTGAGGTATCTATACCGCCGTATCGGAGCGATAGCGCGGGTATTAATCCATTTGAGGCGATGGGCCAAGCGAAGTCGTAAGCCCCCATTGGAATTAAATCTCCAGTGCCCCAAGGTGTATCGTCAGTGATATTATGCCCATAATAAGAGAATTGTGAAAAGAGCGTGAAATCTGCGAAGGAGTTCTTCATGTGTGCGGAAAGGGCATAGTGGTTACCACTATCATCGTTGCCCACGTTTGTTCCCTTCAATAGTCCGAATTGCAGCGATATACCGACATCTGCGATGTTCTCAAGCGCATAGATCGCTCGGAGATTCAATTGGTGTTGCTCATCATATCCGTTTTCACCGGCACCCCACTCGACGTTTCCTTTCGCATCTGCTTGTTCTTCCCACTTGACGATGTCATAACTGTAGCGTGAACTCGCCAGACTACTCCCAAATGTTTGGGGTTCGCTCATTGGGTAGTAGGCCGCATCAAGTGTCAGCTTATCAAGGGTGTCACTCCATCTGATTCCTAAGTCCATATCATCGGCAAGTCCGACATAAAAATGCTGGTCAAAAAACCAGCTTGTAGAGACACCGTAGGCGGTCGGCCCGAAGGGAACCCGAACAATCCCAGCTTTAAGTGTGCCGGAATCACTGAGTTTATAGCCTAACCACGCTGTGTGTATCATGCTGTAGCCGTGGGTTTGTCCGAAATACCTGGGATACCACCGGTATTCAAGTCTACCAATGATGTTGTTATAGTCTAAGTCGGCATTGAGGCGTAAAATCTCAAGGTCCACGTCCCCAATTTTTTCGCCTCGTCCTTCATTAGCGTAAGTGCCATAGATGTAATTCGCCCGCATTGCTCCGCCGACTTTAATGGGACTCTTCTTCGGTGCTGGAGCCTCAACTGCCTCTTCTGTATCTTCGGTTGTATCAGCCATAGCGAAAGAAGTAGCGATTAGCAAAAAGGCAATGCCAAAGACGAAGAGGTATTGATACTTCCAATTTTTCGCAAAAAAAGAGTTTACGAAACCTCTATATTTATACACCGGATTTTCCTCCTGAGTTAGGTGAGGGTGGAACATAATCGTTGGCGTAGTGCCGTAGGTCCATCGGACTTTTTGAAAGTCTGAATCTTCATATTCATCGTCAACCAACAGCTGATCGCCATTTTCGCGCCTCTTATATTTTAAAATTCCGATTTATGAACCTCCGTTATTAAAATAATTTAACAATAATATAAAACAATATTAACAAAAATTACGCGAAATTACGACGCTCACCTATGTATCGCTGGAAGGGTTTGGAACCTCACCAGCAAATATGAGATTTGCGTAAGTCTGATTAATATAGTTAATCTTCACTATAAAGACGTTCATGCGGGTATTTAATATGATTATATACCTATTTTAATTAATAAGTCAAGCCAAATACGCAAAAAATGCGTTATATTTTCATGGAACGCACCAGGCTACACATTTTATGTTTTTTGGGATAATAGCATCTAACTGCGATAAAAGGCAAAAAACTCGCCCACAATCGAATTGTAGGCGAGTCAGAAACACACTTATTGCATCTGTCCCATACCTTGCATCATCGCAAAAGTTTGGATAAGTTGCCTGAAATCACCGAGGGTAAGCAGAAGTTTCGCGCCGATTCCATCGTTCTGAACTTTCGCGGAAAAACCGATGCTATAGTTCTCTGGCAAATTCATAAACATTCCCGACATCATTTGCAATGCGGCAGCACCATTCGGGTCCGCCGACTGCGCAATAATCGGTAAGAGACTTTTAACCATGGTCATTGGAGAAATCGCAAAAAACAGGTTACTCTCCAAGCCTAAAGTCGTGGCTAATTTTTCATAACTCGGTTCCGCAGAGAAACCAAGCGCGGTACCGACCCCTGCTCTGTTATCCAAAGCTGTTTTCATCAATTCCTCGCTGCCTATCGCCATCAGCAAATAACCGTCGGTAAAAGCATAGTACCAATGCCATTCGCTAGGCATCAATCCAGCAGCTTGAGATGGTATCTCTCCGAAAGCGGCACTAAAATTAGGAAAGACGTAACTCTTAATCTCAACGCCGTTGTGCATTGTGGATTCACCGTGATGTGCGTCTCGGTACATATCAAGGTTGGGAACAACATCCCCCATCATGTTTTGAGCAACTTTCATCGAATCTTGGAGCTGCTTGATCAACGACTCTTCCATATAGGTTTTTGCCTGTTGTTCATCTTTTAATCCATAGACAATCAAATAATCTGGAAGGATGCTATCCCTAAAATTGGCAGAGAAAGACCATTCTTCGGCGAGAGCTCCATAAAAGTCTTCCATTTGTTTGGTAAGAGACGCGAGGAGTTCAGCCTGTTCCGGGTTAGAGTCTCGTGAAAGCAATTTCAGCCAGAACAGGTTCATCTCAATCATCAATTCGGGTTTACCCTGAAAAGCACCATTCATAAACGCCGGGCTTGGGAGTTCGCCAAGGAGGGTCAACCCATCGGGAGCCATCTCTTTTAACGCGTTCTGGATCCCACTGTTGTTCTTGAAGCTCAGAAATGGGGAGAGTTTCACATCGGTTCCTTCTACTTCAAGCGTCGCGCTCAGAGATTTTAGCTGCTCAAGCAGATCTATCACGCCAACGAATATACTTTCGAAGAAGGGAGCTGCTGCCATAGCTGCAGAATCGCTTTCAAGGCTGTCCTTCATTGCTTCAGATTCACCCTTAAGTGTTGCGCTCAACATAGGTGCGATTGATTCAAGATCAAAATGTACCGCGAGCTGCACGGTCTCCTCTGCAACGTCGGCGAGGAATACCCCGTAATCGGGGTTGGTTGTGATAGCAGGCTTTGTTTTCTTATAGGTATCAATGACGCTTTCACAGACTTCAGTGGACTGAGAAAAAACGAGAATGTTATCTATAATAGCGAAACTACCGCCGCCGCCAGCGGCGTTCCAATAGGTTAC
>JAPOOP010000052.1 GCA_026713385.1 Candidatus Poribacteria bacterium
CTGAGGATAGAAAAAAGCGGTTTGCAGACTTTTCCGTGTTTTCGGCAATAGTAGGTTGTGGTTACAGGTTTCCGTAAAGTTCCTAAATCCGCATGCGTTGTCGCCCTGCACGAACGGATGGTCCGGCTTAAGATGAGCATCAAGGCATTTTGTGTTAAAGGGTCTTCTACTTTACGAATTTTGTTGTGAACCAAATCAATCTCCGCCCTGACTCCCGGAAGATACCACTGCTTCATAAAACGAGCGGAGTGGGTTGGCATCTGTGTCTCAATGTGGTACTCAGCAACAAGTTCACGATACGTTTGTAAAAAAGCCGCTTCCTTCTCAGCCCCGTATTGCTTGTGATTGATTTCACCCGCTCTGACTTGGCGTTTGAAGGAAATTGGAAAATATTGATTATTGAAGTCCGTCAGCTTTGCCGCGAGTTTAGTCTCAAATTCGATCACGCCGGACGTAGCAACAAAATTTCTGAGAGCCGTCGTTATCCTGTGACTCTCCTCATACAAACGGGTCAAATTATATGCCGTCACCTTGGCATTGCCAATAAAAGCGTTAAACGCCGAAACATCAATGCCAATTGCATGCATCCCAAGTTCATTTGCTTGGACCAAGGTAGTCCCGCTCCCACAGAATGGATCAAGCACAATATCACCGGGTCGAAAATAGACATCCCGTTTAAAGGTGTCCGTATGGGAACCTAAAAAATACCCTACGAGTTGGGGAATAAATTTGCCTTTATACGGATGCAATCGGTGGACATGCTTTGTTGTTTCTGCCTCCTTCACTTTTTCAAAGGATAGCGTCCAATTCAAGTCATCACCGATCTCATCTTTCCACCGTGTTTCTCGACGGTTCAAACTGTAATAATTCTCAAGACTTTTTTTCGGAACTAACGTTAACCCGTTATCAACAACGGATTCAATCTGTCCATACTGGATTAAATAAGTGATATTCGCAGGTGTAACGTTTTTATTTAGATGTTTTGAAGCCCATTGACTTGCCTGTTTAAGTGTAAGAAGCATCTTTCCTATATTACCCTCGTACTGGTTTTTGATAGAAAACGAGTTTACGTCTGTGTGGTAGGTTTCCAGCAGACTTACTCAATCTGCTGAAGGTGCCTCAACTTTCTGAAGAACCACTTCGCTCTCACTCTTCAACTTCAAGGATTCAGCGATATTTCCCATGTTAATCGCAATCTTGAACTGTTTAGTAGAGGTCGAGAACCGTCCCAAGTATTCCCCGTCAGGAACGTCTCCATAGTTTTCAACGAATTTGATCTGAATTTTCTGACCTGTTGCAAACGTCGCTTCAAGTGTATCCCCAAGTTCCCAACCGCGTTCAGTAAACGGAGCGATAAAAAGGTCGGTGACAGCATTGCCATGGTCGTCAATTTCGACAATCGTCCCAGTGAGCGACACCGCTTGAGATATCTCCGGTGCATTCGTTTTTTGACTGCATCCAATCAGAAAGGAAGTTGTCATGAGAACCGCTATGCATGCTAACTTCCAATAGTCCGAACAGGATTGATAATAGAATTTCACTATGATACATACCTCCATGAGTCTTTTAGATACTGTCTTAAGTATAGTGGAAAGGTAGGTAAATGTCAAGAGAAAGAAAAGACAGAGACATTCAATTCTTCCATAATTTCGATTTTCTGCTTGAGGGACCCTTCGCTGTAGGAGCGAGCTCCAGCTCGCGATGCCTTTGCGAAAATAGTTAAAAAACCAACTATTGAATGGCTCTGAAAGAAAAGAAGGTTTCGATTGACGCATGGGCGGATTTGTGTTATTCTCATTTAAGCATGGTTTTACTGTGAAACATGCGACACTAAATTGATACCAATTGCGATCGAAGGATTGCTTGGACAACGAAGGCGTCTCAATCTAAAAATTGAGGCATTGGAGATGAATATGTCAAAAAAATTGAATTTTTATAGCAAGTTTTCAAAATCTATGAGTTCCATCAAAATTGTGCTTCTGTTATTTGGGATCCTGCTGAGTCTTGTAGGTTGTGAAAAGATAACGCCCCCCATGTTACCAGAGGTCAGCACGCCAGAAACAGAACCCCTCACCGTCATGACGTACAACGTCTATGTGGGGGCCAATATGGAGTCGCTTTTAAGAACAACGAATCTCGTGGAGGTTCCCGGAGCGGTTGCCGAGGTCTACGCGGCGTTCCAGGCGACAGATTTTCCGGGACGGGCTGCAGGCATTGCGAGTGCTATAAAGGCGAATCAGCCACACATCATCGGGCTCCAGGAGATTTCGCTGCTCCGACTGCAAAGCCCGGGAGACCGACTCACCGGCGGGGAACCTGCTGAAGAGGTCGTCCTGGATTTTCTCGAAATTTTGATGGACGCGCTTCACGCCGAAGGCTTAAACTATCAAGTCGCCGCGAAGGTCCAAAATTTTGATGTTGAAATGCCAATGGGATCATTTACCGACTACGACGACGTGCGCTTGACCGATTTCGATGTGATTCTCGTTCGCGAGGATGTCATGGTGTCCCGTCCCACGGCGGTGAATTATGCCGGTGTCCTTTCGATTGAAGCCCTCTTCATTGATATCCTCAGAGGCTACGTGGCAATAGATGCCACTGTTTCTGGAATTACCTACCGCGTCATTAACACACACTTGGAGGCGTTCCTGAAAGAGATTCGGGTCGCACAGACACAGGAACTCATAGATGCCCTTCACAACGAAACCTTGCCAATTGTTCTCTTAGGAGATTTCAATACACC
>JAPOOP010000051.1 GCA_026713385.1 Candidatus Poribacteria bacterium
AACGCGTCTTGCGTAATTTCTTGTGCGATATGAAAATCACCGATCTTCCGCCACGCAAGTGTGTGAACCCCTTTCTGATATTTCTTGACCAAAGGACTGAATGCGTCCTGATCGCCCTGTAATATACGTCGGATGAGTTCAACATCGGTGTGTGCCATCCTAAATTTCCTCCGGAACTATTGCCCCTTTGATAGAAGGTCCGTAACCTTAAGCAATTCGATTGCTGAAACTTTGAAAAATAGTAAGATGTTGCTTCTGTAAGATTCAGTCCCCAATTTTCATTTTTCCCCACACTGTAGTTAACAACTGTGGTTGTGGCGAGACTGGTAAGGCAAACGCCGGATCGAACCAATCCGCGCTGAAGTTATTACCCCGGTGTGTGAGTTGTTCCGAGATACCTTCGACCAAAGCGATTTTGAAAAGGTGTGTGGCTCCACGGATCCGCTTTTCGTAAACGAGTTCATCCGCCTGCGGTGCCCAGATAGGCTCAGATGTTGCCCCGTCATCTGCAGCAACAATGCGCTGTAGTCCTCTACCATCCCGGTTTACAACATAGATAGCCGCGGTATCCGCCGCATTTTTGCCTGCTAAGAGTTTTGCTATGGGGATCGCATCCAGATTTATCCAAGAAAAGGCTATCTTAGTGCTATTGGGGGACCAGGCGGGGGCGTGCATCAAGATCTCTCCTGGAAGAAGTATCTCTTCCGTATTGGTTTGTAGATTGATAATCTGAATCTTGAGACTCCTGGCTTGGAGCACTCCCCCAGCGTCAAGTGCAAACCCTTCATCGGCAACAAAGGCCATCTCAGTGCCGTCGGGTGACCACGCGGGCCACAAACCATTCGTAAGTTTCTCATCTACTTTCCCATCATTTGAGGCGATGTAGACAGCAAATTTTTCAAATCGGTGATAAGCAAACTGTTTTCCATCGGGCGACCAGGTTGGATGTTCTCTACCTACTAATCTCTGGAATACTTTACGCACGTTGGTCCCATCTGCATCCATAAGGTAGAGATCCTTCACGCCCTGTCGTCGATCGGAGGCAAAAAGAATTTGCTTACCTGTTGGCGACCAGACGGGGTTGGTATCGGAGGCACGATGTTGGGTTAAGTTTACCTGCTCAGACCCATCTGGGTTCATAATATAAATTTCGGAATTGCCATCGCGGTTCGATGTAAATGCGATTTTGGCAGTTGCCGGGGCTCCTGCAAAAGCGACACGGATAATTCCAAAAACGAGTAGTACACTGAGTGGATAAAAAATAGGGTTACATTTCATCACTGTTTTCTCCATAGATTATGTCTATGTTCACCTGCATTGAATCAGGATCGCCCCAAAACAGACGAATCCGACTGCAAAGGTAACTGAAGTTGAATTCACCAAAGTTGTGAACGGAAGGGTCATGATCCTGCGCGGTGGAAACAACCGGGCAGGATAGAGTTGTCGATCTTGAAATGGTCTCAGTATCACCGAAAGCGAGGTAAGCGATACCAAAGAGTAGCAAACAAACAAGGAGTAGGTTAATCATCATAAAGCGCATGGTTTTTCTCCTTTTAAGTGGAAGTTCCGTTAAGTTTGCCAGTCACAACTTGATTAAAATTTAACATCTAATGATTAGGGTGACGACTCTTAGGTACCGAAAGGTTGCATTATTTCTGAAAATTGGAAAATAAACTTATTTTCGGAGTGTTTCCCAAAATTCATTACATCCAATGATTAGGGTGACGACACTTGCGTACCGAAAGGTTGCATTATTTTGTAATTTTCTTTTATACTTCTTGAGATATATGTTATACTTTTGTATACAAACTTTTGGCATATCCTGCCAGTCGAAACCTGCTATACAAAAGTTGGAACCACGACATGCTCAACTGGGAGGCATAGCATGGAACACCATATAACAGATGAACAGTGGGAACATTTTGAGGAAAACGGCTACGTGCGTATCGGACAAGTCGCGCCGGATGCCGAACTCGCAAGATTGCAGGAGCGGATGGACGACATCATGCTCGGTAAAGCACCATTGGATTATG
>JAPOOP010000173.1 GCA_026713385.1 Candidatus Poribacteria bacterium
CAGCACCGCCCCTGCCCCAGGGAAGTTTACGCCTCGCAGACCTCGCTTACTTTTCGCTTGATGAACTTGAGAAACTCACGCAAAACGGCATCTATTGGATCTCTCGGTTGAAAGCCAACTCGTATCTATCTGATGACACCGAGGAACCCCTCGATTTACAAAACATGCTCAGAGACGAAGAAAACACCCACATCCGCAAGTCCATCCGTATCGGGAAAACAAAGCAACTTCCGGCGTATCTCATTGCTGAACGCCTCTCCGAAGCAGAAACCGATAAACGCCGACGCTCCATCCGATACCGTGCCAAACGCAAGGCACAAACCCCCTCAAAAACACTCTTACGCCTCGCTGGATACAACCTCTATATTACCAATATCGAGGCACATCGGCTCACACCGAAGCAGATTTGTGTCATCGTCGGTGTCCGTTGGCAGATTGAGTTGATCTTCAAGAGTTTCAAAAGTCTCTCAAAACTTCAGGTCTCCCGAAGTCAGAAACCCTATCGCATCCTCTCTGAAATCTATGCAAAACTCATCGCACTTTTGATGCAACATACCGTCATGAGAGGGGCCGGCTACCGACCTATACAACAGAGTTTCATCAAGACGGCAAAGTATATCGAAGGTTATGCGAGATGGCTAACGCTGAGTTTTCATCACGCAAAAAACGCACTCCACAAAACTTTGAAAGCCATAAAACACGCATTTGAAAATGGAGGCTCTTTTCAGAGAACCACTGGAAAAAATACAACCTTTCGCAAACTCCAAGACGCTACGGAAAACCCCTAAATTGACACCTATGGTGCGGTTTCCTAACCGCACCGGACATAACCAAAAACAGTAGGACCTCTTAAGAGGAATCATCAATCAGAATTGGTATAACAATGTGAGTTTTATTAAGCAAGAAAGCAAAGTTAATTCTATGCATTACCATAAACGGAAACCCCCATGAATATTATATCACTTTTCTGTGAGATTAACAACCTTTTTGCGTTTAAATGTTTCTTCTTCATTGCTTGCGAGAAACGCAAAAAGCACAACACATATTGAACTTTATACTGGTATAGTGCTAACAATACGTATTTGCTTTCATCAAAATAGTAGAGAAGCCTCTTAAAGACCGTTCCCTCTAAACATGTCTGCTCCATGACAACACGTCCGAAACTTATCAGTTACAATTACTATGTTGAGTTGATATTTCAAATGCTAATGCCTTCATTAGTGTGTTTTCAGACACGAGTTGGGCTGTGTCGCAGTATCTCATTTATTACTTCCACACCCAATTGCTTCCAAAAATTCAACTTTTTTTTTCTTAGTGACCTAATTTGCTTTTTTCCCCGTCTTGTAGGGCGTAAATGGAGTCTCAGGATCTTAATTATTTTTCAGATATTGCTTTGCTTGAACGAATCCAAAATGGTGACGATATCGCCCTCGTGCAACTCATTAACAAGTACGAGGCATTGTTATGGAAGATTATCCATGGCGAAATTCCAGATGTCGATGCAAGAGAGGATGTGTTCGCAGATACGCGCCTCGCTATTATACAGCGATTTCATAGGAATTCTAAAGGTATTCATGCTGTAGACAAGTGGATCAAGCAGGTAGCACGCAGCAAGTGCAAAGAATATTGGCGGCAGGCTAAAAAACGCCAAGAGGTAGCAACACTTGCTGAAGAACTATATGATGGTACTCAGAATTGCCCACAACATTGGGAGCAGCTCTGGTCGGAGGTACTTGAGGTAGTTCATAAGCTGGGCCCCATTTACGTGGAGATGGTTGAGTGGTGGATGCAGGGATGGACAGCTGCAGAAATCGGGAAGCATTTAGGCATTCCCGAGGGCACAGTGAAGTCCCGCCAGAACACGATAAGGCGTGAAGTCCGCGCGTATTTCGATGAGTAGCGTGTGTCTGTTCAAAAATCAGAAACGATAATACAAACTTAACCTCTTGTTTGCTGATTACAGTGTAACAATATGTGATAATGTTTCACATTTTCTACGATTGAACTGGAAAAATTAAATTTGCGGAAGCAGAATCCTGAGTTTTTCCAGTTATTTCCGAAATCCCAACTTCCTTCAAGGAAGCGACAAAAAGGAGAACAATTATGACTCGTATTTTGGCACTTCAGAAACTAAAGGCCGGTTCGACTTCAGGGCGATACGGTTCTATACATAGTGCTATAGGCGGTATCACAAGTTGCCACTGCCCAGCCAACAACTAAGATGGCGTTTTTATTTTATGCTCGCCAGCGATCTTATCTCAGTATCCGAGAAAGTGATGGATCCTAATATATGTGGAGATACTCTCTCTAACAATTAAGTTAGTTCTTCAGAAACATCTCCTTGAGCATTTACCTTAACCTCCGAAAAGGAAGGAAACAGTTATGACTCGCATTTTAGCTCTTCAACAATTGAAAGTATTTCGACAGCTTGGACAGATATATGGATATTCAGTTCAATCGGCTGCGGTACCAACAATACGGAATAGTTGTTTATGTCCGCTTAGCAACAACTAAGGAGACTTCTTTTCGCATTCCCGCGTATAGTTTTGCTCTCGTATCCGAGAAAGCACACCATATATAGTCATATAGTCGCACGGATGATTTAATTTCATTAAAAGAAGTAGAAAGGAGAACAATTATGACTCGTATTTTGGCACTTCAGAAACTAAAAATGAGTGTTAGGGTGTTTGCGAGCACTTCCCACCGTTCAGTAATTGATCTTCCTGGTGGAAGTTGCTATTGCCCGCATAACAATTAAGGTGGTGTCTTTGTAGCACACCTATGAGAGGTTTTACTCTCGTATCCAAGACAGCGTAGCGATATATAATCTCCACAGACTGATCTCTTATTGTTATGCTTTCACTTACTTCACCTGCTCCTTTGAGGAGCGAAAAGGAGAACAATTATGTCCCGTATTTTAGCACTACAAAAGTTAACGGTTGCTGAGCCGTTAGAGGGCAAACACTACGGATCCGCGATTTCTTCACAACCTGGTGCTTGTGAAATTGTTTTGAACAATTAATTTTTTTTACAGGTCCGGGGGTATCTTTATCCTTACATTCGAGAAAGCATAGCAGTAGACAGTTTCTATTGCTATTGTTTACTGTCATGCTTCCTCTTAATTCACACAAAAAGGAGAACAATCATGACTCGTATTTTAGCACTACAGAAACTGAAAATCACTTTGACTTTAGCGAAGGATGTTACAACGATTCTTTCTATGTGCAGTGCTATACCACGGCAGACAAGCTGCCACTGTGTACTTAACAATTAAGGTAATGTTTTTGTAGCACGCCTGTGAAGGATTTTACTCTCGTATTCAAGAAAGCGTAGCAATATGCAGTCTCATATGATTTCTCATTGTTACGCTCTCATTTAATGAATCAATCAACTCCTGAAAAGGAGCGAAAAGGAGAACAATTATGACTCGCATTTTAGCACTTCAGAAACTAAACGTCTCGGTGACATCGCCGAGCAATCTAGCCTCCCTTAATTCTGCACTTGCCACCCACGGTAGTTGTCACTGTAATGTTAACAACTAATGTGGCTTTTACCTATTTTTCGGGGCGAACCCCCAAAAGGAGTATTCTCATGACTCGTATTTTAGCTCTTCAGAAATTGCAAGTAGTTAAAGTGCTTGATGGAGTGCGTGTAAGCTGTCGGAATTCAACTGCAGAGCCTGCAACTACTTGTAGTACCGAGGCTAACAACTAAGGCGGTGTGTTTGCCCGCACAACAATTGAGACTCTCGTATCCAAGAAAGCATAGCAACATATAGTCTCCATGGATAATTTCTTATTGTTATGCTTTCACTTACTTCACCTGCTCCCTTGAGGAGCAAAAAGGAGAACAATTATGACTCGGATTTTAGCACTTCAGCAACTAAAAGTGAATTTTAGGGGATTTAAGATCGCTGGTTCCTGGGATTCATCAGGTAACGGCACCCAATTGCCTGGTACAACCTGCTGCTGCCCGCATAACAACTAAGGCGGTGTTATTGTAGCACACCTATGACGGATTTTACTCTCGTATCCAAGAAAGCGTAGCGATATACAATCTCTACAGATAAATTCTTATTGTTACGCTTTCACTTACTTTACCTGCTCCTTTGAGGAGCGAAAAGGAGAACAATTATGACTCGCATTTTGGCACTTCAGAAACTGAAAGTCACTTTTACTTTAGGGGCGGATGTCACAACGGTGCTTTCGCAGCGCAGTAATTTCCCCGGTGTCACAAGCTGCGCTTGCCCACATAACAATTAAAGTGGCTTTTGTGTAACAGATATGAGGATAGTTATTCCTCACATTGAGAAGAAAAATCATACGTGGTACTTAAAGTGGTGAAATTTTACACTTTTGTCACGTGTGATTTTTCTTCCGGTTTTATTTAGAATTAGGGAAATATATGTTATGTTAGTAACAGATCCGGGTTTCTCACCCGATTTTTATTTAGGTTATTGTTACGTGCCATCAGATTGGTACGAATCCTTTTCCCATTATACCACCACCCCTGAATTCTTGAGTGTAGCTCGAGAAACTTTGCCTTTTTCATGGGATCTGCGCCGGATAGGCATTTGGACTTACGCTTCTCCTTCAAATGCGAAATCGCGTAAACAGGGTTGGAAGATTCATGTTTCTGCTCTACCTGGGAATTCTCCAGAGATACTCAAACGAAGTATTGAAGTTTGTGTGGATTGTGAGGTATCGTTCAAATTTCTATCAGATCCTTTTATTTCTCAAACGGTGTTATCAAAAGGGGGGACGAGGGAAGCCAGTGGTAAATTTATCACAATCTATCCATCAAATGATTCGCATTTTCAATTAATAGCGAACGCTTTACATGAAAAACTTTCAGGATTTGAGGGATCTTATATTTTATCAGATAAACCCTATAAGGACTCTCAAGTCATTTTTTATCGTTATGGAGCCTTTTCGGGGTACCCTCAGTTGTCAGTATTTGGATATGAAGAGGTCCTACTTCGTTCTCCAGATGGTGAACTTACTCCTGATGGCAGATCCCCCTTCTTCAACCCCCCTCCGTGGGTTTCTAATCCTTTTGATTCAGAAGAAACAAATGAAGTTGATGCGCCGCCCGAAATGACAATTTACTTGAAGGAAGGACGCTATCGCATCGAAGAAGCAATGCACTTTTCTATCACAGGTGGTGTTTATAAAGCCGTGGATATGGATACTGGAAAGACGGTCGTTATTAAAGAGGCAAGACCACATACCAGTGTCGAGCTTAATAATGAAGATGCAATAACGAGGCTTCAAAAAGAACACCATTTATTAACAAAACTGAATGGAAGTGGCATTACACCTGAGCCCATAGATCTCTTTTTTGATTGGAAACATCTTTTTTTGGTGGAGGAGTATATCCCGGGGAATACCCTTAACACCCCGGTAGGCACTCTTGATTTTACTGAAAACGCCAACATTTTTGTTGAAAGGTTGTACACAATTTGGTTGAACCTCATGTCCGCGGTAAAAACAGCACATGATAACGACCTCATTATCAATGATTTTTCTCAGGGAAACACAATCATTTCTGATGACAATAAAACGTTTCATCTCATTGATTTGGAAGCTGCTTGGGAAGAAGGCACTGAATCACCTAGTTCAAGTTTTGGGACCATCGGATTTACGCCACCAGGAGGCGTGAAGGGAAAAAAAGGGGATATTTATAGTTCTGGTGCCTTGATATTTAGCTTAATCTATCCGCCCGTTCCCTCGCTCTTCAATTTAGAGCAAAAAACAAAATATGTTTTCTTGGATCTTGCAGAAAAGGAACAGTGCATCTCTGGTGAGATGAAAACACTCTTATTGGAATGCCTTGATTCGGATGAAAATGCTCGCCCCACAGCATCAGAAACTCTCAATCGATTAGAAAATATCTCTATTGAACCCACGCTTCCCTCAGCGAAAAAGAAAGTTGAACTGGACGATAAACTGCTTGGTAAGGTACTTGATAAAACATTGGACTACATTAAGTCCAGTACAGATTTTCAGAGAACAGACAGACTATTTCCGGCAGATCCTCTTGTTTTTATAACCAACCCATTAAGTGTAGCTCATGGAGCATCTGGTGTGGCTCACGCGCTTTCATATATAGAAGGGGAAGTTCCTGATAGGGTGATTTCGTGGATGCTAACGCATGAGATTTCAGGGGATAACTATCCCCCTGGTCTCTATCTCGGACTGTCTGGTATCGCTTGGATGTTTTGGAAACTGGGGTTAAAAGAGTTGTCCTTGAAGTTAATGAAAATCGCATCCAATCATCCTTTACTATGGGATTTATCTGATCTCTACTATGGCGCGACAGGTTTCGGTTTGGCTTGCCTTCATTTTTATAGAGAAACGGAGGAGACGTATTGGTTGGAACAAGCAACGCGTGTTGGAGATAAACTTATCAAGACAAAATCAGAATCGGACAAAGGATTCTATTGGCCAGACATGAGTGGGAATGTCTGGTCGGGTTACGCTCGCGGGGCATCCGGCATTTCCTTATTTCTACTCTATCTATACCTTTTAACTGGAGACATCAGATTTAAAGAATCTGGTAGATGTGCCTTGGATTACGATTTAGGACAAGCGGTTGAATTAGAGGATAAAATGAGAATTCCTCGAGCCACGCCAGATTCTGTATCGCCTAACCATCAACACGTCTATTCTCATTATTTGTCAGATGGTACCGCGGGCGTTTGTACGGCACTTCTTCGGTATCTCTCTGTTTTCGGAGAAGACTCAGACAAAGATATATTAGAACAACTCATGCCTGATACTACCCGTAATTATACCGCATTTCCAACCCTACTTACTGGGCTTGCCGGATTGGGAAATTTACAATTGGATGCATTTAATTTTACTGGAGAGGCAAAGTATGTCTCATCAGCATTCTACGTTACGGATGGTATGCTTCGTTTTCAAATAGAGAGACCCGAAGGTATCGCTTTCCCAGGCGAACAACTTTATAGAATTTCTAACGATTTTATAAGCGGTTCTTCAGGAATTGCGATGTTTCTATATCGTCTGATAAATCGTGAAAAACACCTCCCTAATTTCATGTTTATGTTAGATGATTTGCTACGTCCTTCCAAGTAAAGTGAATACATCCATACCTTTTCATAAACATAGACAGAAAGGAAGATGAAAATGAAAACAGTCCTCCTCACTCGGCATGCTGGAACTGAAGATGAAGGATCCAGTTTGTACCGGGTTTTTAGTGGGATAGAACAAATCGCTGCCCAGAATTATAATGTCATTAGGTTGAAGCCCGAACCTTGGAGCAAGCGGGATTTGGATAAGTGGATTCTTCACAATGCCTTGCAGACAGATTTACTTATCACCTGGGACCCATACGTCCTCAAAATTTTAAGAGAAAACGGATGGAGCGGAAAAACTATCCTCACAGCACTCGGTGGATTCCCTCGCGGTGCTGCCAATTTTCGCGGCGCAATGCCTTATCTCTATCAGAGCGATACAGTCTGGTGCAACAGTAGCGCAGATATGGGAATTTATACATCCCTCGTTACCCAAGACGGAACACAACCTGAAGCAGTTTGTATCCCGTTTAGCGTGAATGAAGAAACTTTCCAGCCTCTTGAAAACGAAGAAACTCGTCAGAAACTCCGAAGTGCCTGGGGTGTCAAACCGGACGACTTTGTTCTCATTTATGCAGGACGTGTCACTGTTGAAAAGAACGTTCACGCGATAGTTGAGGCTGTCTCCGAAGTTAAACGTTTAGGGTATCCCATCAAGTTAATAATTGTAGGAAAGATTGAAGATGTCCCTTTTCGTGAATTTGAGATATATCCTATCAATGTGGAGGGGAAAGTAAATGCTCTTATTGAAGCATCAGGAATTTCAGAGCATGTCACTATATACGAATGGCAAACTCCCAGTAAACTGAATGAACTCCTCAATGTTGCCGATGCTTTCATGAATCTTACACTGCACCACGACGAGAATTTTGGTTTGTCTCAAATTGAGGCAATGAGTGCGGGTCTACCTGTCATCGGAACCGCATGGGGAGGTTTAAAGGACACTATTGTTAACGAAGAGGTCGGATTTTCTATTGATACCTGGATAACAACAAATGGAGTCCGATTTGATGCCCCTGCCACCATTGCGGCAATAAAGTGCCTGATTGAAAGTAAGAAACTTCGCGAGGCACAGGGACAACATGCCAGAAAACGCGCTGTTACAAATTATAGTGATAGTCTTTATCGCGAACAAGTGATGCGACTCATAGAAACTGCTCTCAACTGTCCGACAGAAAAAATCAAACCCTCCTTTACTCATTTTGGAGCTCGTTTCCATCAAAGATTCGCCTGGAAGGGCTACCCAATGAAATACTCAAAGAGTGGACGAGCACCAGACCCTATCTATGAGAAACTATCAGATCCTGACTATCTGGATTTGATTCGTCCCTACACATCGCGGACAGTTCACAAAATAGAACATCAAAGCTCTCTATTCCAAGTTATGACCGGACACCTGAACGGAGATTTTTTCGTTTCAGAAGATTTACTCTATTCCATCCGAATCCCTGTCTCCCCGGAGGAGTCAGAGGCTATTAAAGAATTAAGTCGTTGGCAAGGGGTTCCAAGAAAAAATCTGAACTATTCTGACGACACACTCGCTTCACTCATGCAAAAAGGAGTGATTGGTATTTCAAAGGAGGTTCAATAATGTTCTATCCACCATCACGACTGCGAAGACCACCACTTCCAGATCCGCAACCTTTTCCACTCCCTAAGGAAGGATATCCAATGATGTTCTATGTACCATGGCAACCCCCAAGACCACCAGCTCCAAATCCTATGCCTGACCCCTTTCCGAACCCGCGACCAGATCCACATCCCGAGCCGCTTGGTTGGTAAATTACAATGACCAAAATGCAACTGCAGTGTCAATCAGATGGCACTGCAGTTTTTGTTTAATCTCGAACCCTTGCGACGATTTTAGCACTCCTCGGACTAATACCGTGATTCAGATGTTGAGACTTCACTATCCACCTACATTGAAGTCAGTCTGAAATACTCCATAACAAAAATGAAAGGATAAGGAAACATAATAACAGACGCGATGGTATTCTCTATTTACCTGTTAATCCTAAAGGAGCTTTTGCTAAACTCAATCAAAAAATTGTGCCGAGCCAATCGTTTATTAGAAAACCGACGCGGTGAATCAAAAGCGCAGCACGTCCCATGACAGTGTTACCGAATGCTGCTCCGAACCCTATCATGAGAAACGCGATGCCGACTTTTGAGAACCATTTGATGGGACCTCGGTGTTCTACAGAAAAGAAGAAATAAGTGAGTGTGCAAATCACCCCGACAACCATGAAAATTGCCCCGATGACCACCCCAGCAGTTTCTTCAGGCGGGATTGTTCCTGCATGCATCGCAGCAAAGGGAGTAAGTGTTCCACGTGTCTGCTCGAAAATATCTGCCTGCAGCACATTTGGAATCTGAACTCCTGAGCTAAAACCGATAAGAATGGCAGTAGGATAAGAAATGATCCACGCGTGCCGAGGGGACAACCGGGCGAAAAATAGCAAACCGAGGCCAATCGGAATTATTTTGAATAAACCGATCAACGCTGCTTTTGTTTCTGGAGTCGCACTCCGCGTTATTTCTGCCCAGAGTGCACCCACGGATTCGGACAAAGGTTCCCAGGCTAACGGTAGGAATCCTTGATGGAAGGCAATAACGAGCCCATATCCAACGGATATCCCTACAAAGAGGTGTTCGGCAAACCGATAGAATGGGTTATCCCGGTAAAGGACGCTATAGATGCATAACGTCAAAAAAGCCGCAATCCAGATACCAAAAATTTCCATCAATTACTCCTCCCGTCGTCGATGAATGAAAAAAGCGATGTTACCAAGGACAACTAATCCGATAATCAACAGATGTATAAAGGATGCTGTGTTTAGCCCAACAGTTCCAGCACCGGGGGCATTTAAGAGTTTCTCATACTCAGTGGCTCCCAAATAGCCCGGCATCAAGCCGACCAACTGTCCGGTTTGCAGGTAGGGGTACATCTGGGCGATAATCACGCCGGTAACCCCCGCGGCAATCTTCAAGTTGTATCTTGTATTCGCATAAACGATCCACGCTCCCGTTGAACTGCCAGCGGCAAGGTCAAGGAGTAAGTCAATCTGGTCATAGTTGGTAACATTTTTCATCATCGGAATTTCGGTAATTGCCCTTCCATCGTAATCCGTTTCAAAGACATTGGCGATATTCGTTCCCATCCCAAGGATAACCTGTACGGCTCCGGGTCGGTAGCCCAAAAAGACATAATCTTCACCGTCGACAGCACCGTTTTCCGCTGCAATCTTCCGCATGAGGTTATGAGCCAGGGTCGGAGTGTTATGATAAAGCGTCATTCCGATAACTCTCACGTTCTTGTTAAAACAGTGTTGTAGTACCGCTTTTGCCATAGGTTCCGGTTCCGCCAGAGAAGAGGGACCGTAGTCAAAGGCCATAATAATCGTTGATTCTGGAGGAAGCGCGTCAATGTAATTATAGAGTTTCTGTGTTGGTTCGGATACTGTCGTCGGTAGACTCACCGGGATAAGGGTCGGAATGATGACGACTACGGCAATTAAAACGAAAATTATTCGCCGGTCCATGTTCATAAGTTTTTCAAGCATTGGCTAATCTCCTCCACCTAAATACGAACGTTCAATTCCCAAGATAATCCGAATGGATTGTGAAATCACGCCTAAACTCACCCCAAGGATGATGCCGCGCCGGGCCGCGAGGTTAGGGATGTCCAAAATCCATTGGCGTGCTTTTGAAGCCCCATCTTCCCAAGGTATCCATGACAGAACCGTATTCCAGATGTAATCGCCGATCGGCACATTTCCAAGCATAACAATCATCGCACTCACAAGAAGCAGGGTCGCCTCAAATGCCCGGGCTCGGAAGGCACGATACGCCGCTGAAGCAATAAAGAAGGCAAGCAACGAAAACATTGTCGCGTCCATCGGGACTTGCACGTTGTTGTATAACCATTCAAAGACAGAGTTTTGGGGACCGAAGGGAATGCCTACCACGACCATTATGAGGAGCCCCGCAAACACAACCAAACTATATCGCCAATGTTCTGTGCGGCGGCGAATGCGTGTCGCATGTGTTTGAATGAGCGTTAATGTTGCTAAGATAAGCGCGAAAGGGGATATAATCAATACCCAACTGACAACTTCCTTGTAAATTGCCTGAGAAAGTGAATGTGGGCTGAACTGCGCGACGATCATCACCATACCGAAAAGAAAACAGAGTGCTAAGGGAACTTGGCGTCTCATAAAACCTCCTAACGTACCCGCTGTAAAAGCGATGTAATCCAGCTAACACCGGATAATTCCAGAATTACACCAAGCACAATCGCTGCGAAGATAACAACCTTCCCCCAATCTTGTCCTTTGAGGCTACCTAAGAACATAGGATCCCTTGATAGATAGGCGGTTGCAGCGTAGAGTTCTTCGCCAATTAAGGTATAATCACATGCCGCTATGAAGAACGGGAGTTGATGTTCAGAATCTGTCCCCGCAATCTGTATCGCGCCGATGGAGTTACCGGTTTCAGCCATGAGGAGTGATTCTGCGGCGAAAGAACCTTGTAGGAATATTGCAGCTGGTTTTTCACGGATCATCATCCCATCAACGCCGGCGGCGTAAGCGAACTGCTCACCGCTCAGGAAGAAAATATTTTCTTCGTTATAGGCATCTGGACGTCCCTCATCAAGGTAAGAAGTTTTCACTATTTCGCGCACCACATTTAGCACAATCGGGTCAATACACGGCACCCGCAGCGGCGTTTCGTAGTCCGCTGTCCGTCGTGCCACCTGCCCCAGAATTGTCATACCAGCAATAGTCGACGCCCCATCTACACTTCCTAAGCCAAGGATATAAAGGATCGAGCGTCCCATTTCGGTCGCCCTGCCGATGGCTTCATCGACTGCCTCAAGTCCAGGGATACGCCGGACAAATACCTCTTTACCGCTTCTCGCATCATAGATATTCCAAAGAATGGCGGTGGAGAAAAGAATCATGGCAACAAACAGCGGAATTTTTCCGGTGTGAAACCATTCACCTGTTCCTTGAACGGGTACGGTTTCCTCGGAATCAACCGTCGCTTCTGTCGCGCTAACGGCACGCACGATATAGGCGTAAGCGTTCCCTTTTTCGATAGTGGAATCCACATAAGTCGTCGTCCGAGCAGGCAACATCCCGCCAATTTCTTCGAGACCACCACCTGCAATTCGACGTAGGATTTGATACCCACTGATACCGCTATCCTCTGGTGCGGCATCCCACTTAATCGTGACGCTGCTACCGTCGTCGTTGGGTGTGTCGGCTGCCGTGACATTTGACGGTGGTGCAAGTTCTTGGCTAAATGCAATGCCACCGATAACGCATAAAACCAAGCAAATGACTATCCATTGAGTTATTTTTATCATAAATTATTCCTCATTTATGGCTATCAACTTTCAACAGTTGGCTATCAGCAGAAACAATCTCTTTCTGACTGCTGACTGCTGACCGCTGACCGCCATTAACAAAAACATTGCGCAATCGCTTGTAGAACATGCCGATCGTCTATATCGTCGCGGATAACGACTTCTCCGATACGCGTCGGCAGGATGAGGCGGAGTTTACCCCCTAACATCTTTTTGTCTAAATACATCGCATCATATAACGCCTCCGGGATGAGGTCATTTGGAAAAACGATCGGTAATTTTGCACGCTTTAAGAGGGTGCGTTGCCGTTGAAAATCGGTCTCAGCGAACATCCCTAAATTGACAGCCAACTGCGCAGCACAATTCATACCGATAGAAACCGCTTCGCCGTGTCGATACCTATTGTAATGCGTCAGTGCTTCCAAGGCGTGTCCAAAGGTGTGTCCATAGTTCAGCACCATCCGCAGTCGGCTTTCTTTTTCATCTTTCGCGACAATTTCTGCTTTGTTGACACACGCCTGTGAAATTATCTCAATAAGCGTCGTGTCGTCTAAGTTTAAGAGTGCCTCCAGATTTTTTTCAACCCTTTCAAACAGCGGTTCATCGCGGATAACACCCATTTTGATAACTTCAATAAGTCCGGCTCGGATGTCGCGCTGCGGCAAAGTCTTGAGCGTGTCTACATCAATGACCACCAACTGCGGTTGATGAAACGCACCGATGAGGTTTTTCCCTTTTGGGTGATTAATCGCTGTCTTACCGCCGACGCTCGCATCAACTTGTGCTTGGAGCGTCGTCGGAATCTGAACGTAAGGGATACCGCGCATATACACGGCTGCAGCGAATCCAGCCACATCGCCGATGACCCCCCCACCGAGCGCAATGATGAGTGAACCCCGATCGAGGTGGTGTTCCACCAAACTATCCTGTATTCGGGAGAACTGCGCCAGTGATTTGCTATCTTCGCCACCGGGGACTTCAATCGTGCGGACATCAAATCCGGTATTTTCAAGGCTCTTTAGAACGACAGGCAGATAGCACGTTTTGACATAAGTATCCGAAACGATGAGAACCTTATTAGATTTCATAACGGGTGTAAGCAGTTCCCCAACACTGTTGAGGAGTCCTGTCCCAACAACGATCGGATACCTGTTATCCCCGAGTTCCACGTGTAAGGTTTTCGTCATTTTAGTTTCCTAATGCTTTTCGTAAATACCCGTTTGATGTGAGTGATAATTTCACCGAAGGAGCGTCCGGTCGTACTTATCATATGATCGGCTTCCGCATAGTAGGGCTGTCTTTCCGCCAACATCGACTGGATCTTCGCGAGTGGGTCAGGATCTTGGAGCAACGGTCGGTGTGTTTGGTGTCCAACCCGTCGATAGATCTCCTCCGCCGTTGCTGTTAGGCAGAAGACAATGCCATTTCGCTTGAGTTCTGTCATATTGGATTCTTTCAGAACAACTCCGCCACCGGTAGCAATAACGTGGTTGTACAGTTTCGACACCTTACAAACGGCTTCGCTTTCAAGTTCTCGAAAAGCAGATTCTCCGTCTTCCGCGAAGATGTTGCTGATACGCCGCCCACTGTCCCGTTCAACAATGTCGTCTGTATCCACGTAGCGCATCCGAAGTTGTGAGGAAATCCGTCTTCCGATAGAAGTTTTTCCTGTGCCCATAAAACCGACAAGCACAATATTGGGGCGTTTTTTGACGGGG
>JAPOOP010000287.1 GCA_026713385.1 Candidatus Poribacteria bacterium
CTGAAGAACGATCCTCTTGGGAGGAAAATGGGTACTTTGTCCGTTACGACGTTTTCACTAAAGAAGAAAACGACGCTTTAGCGCAAATTGCTGATGATATTGTTGATGGCAGACGGCCTTTCCCGGACTATCATATCTTTCAAAACGCTTTAGTCAGAGATGGTAAAATCGAAGCACAAGGTGTCCACGCCATGCACAATATCCAATATGTGAGTTGTAATTGTCCAGAATTCCTCGCACGCACGCGCGATTCCCGTCTCACCGACCCTGTTGTTGACATCCTCGGTCCAGATCTCCTCGGTCTCAACAACCTCTATATTTGGAAACCGCCAAAAATCGGTCTCGGTTTCCCGTGGCATCAGGATAAATGGTATTTTAACCATCAGTATAAAACCGGAACGACAGTCGCAACATGGAGCGCGATTGATGACGCAGATGAAGACAACGGGTGTCTCTACGTTATCCCGGGTAGCCACAAGTATGGAGTTCGTGACCACGTTGAACTTGAAGGTTCACAACAAGGGGAGTTTAAACAGGCACAAGGGGCTCGTGATGAAGATGGTGTTGCGGTAGAAGTTCCTGCTGGGGCGGTCATTTGGTTTAATAGTCAAGTCCTCCATAAAAGCACGGATAACCACAGTGAGCGTTTCAGACGCGCAAACATCGCACATTATATCAGTGCCAAAGCAGAATGGACACGTCCGGAGGCTATAAATAAAAAACGACCTCCTATGTGGATTCGGGGGGAAACCTATCCCGGTATGGCGGATGAAGTTCAATGGGACGTTATACCAATTCTATAATCCGATTGACGACTAACGAAAGGGCACTATCATGAAACTACGGCTGACTACCATTTATGTCTTGCTTCTTTTGTTTCTATCATCTTCCGATGCAACCGTTCCTTCCAAATACGCGAAGCAATCCCTTGAATGGTTCCAGAGCGAGGAAGGTCGCCGTATTGCCGACAACGTCCTCACCTGGCAGACACCACACGGCGGTTGGCCCAAGAATAGAGACACAGCGTCTGAGCCGTTTGATGGGAAAAGTGAGGATCTGCACGCAACATTCGACAACGGTGCGACCACTAACGAACTACGGTTTCTTGCCCGTGCGTTTCGTGCGACAAACGAGCAGCACTACCAACAAGCATTTCTCAAAGGTCTTTCTCATATCCTTGAAGCGCAATACCCAAATGGCGGGTGGCCACAGTTTTATCCGCTAAGCAAAGGTTACCCTCGTCACATCACGTTCAATGACAATGTGATGGTCCGCATTCTCGAACTTCTCCGAGATGTCTCTAAATCTTCCGACTATCGGTTCCTGAAAACGGAGGACAGCACTAAGGCTAAAGCCGCTGTAACCAAGGGCATTGACTGCATCCTGCGCACGCAAGTCAAGCAGAATGGCAAACTCACCGTCTGGTGCGCGCAGCATGACGAGAAAACGCTTGCGCCTGCGTGGGCACGTTCCTATGAGCCACCATCGCTCTCTGGTGCCGAAAGCGTCGGCGTCGTGCGATTCCTGATGTCACTCGAAGAACCCACGCCAGCGATCATCGCCGCTGTTGAAGGATCCGTCGAGTGGTTCAGAAGCACCGCTATCCACGGTATGCGTCTTGACAAGTTCACCGATGCAGAGGGGCAGGACGATAAGCGGATCGTAGCGGATCCCGACGCGAACCCGCTCTGGGCGCGTTTCTACGAAATCGGCAGCAACCGTCCAATCTTTCTCGACCGCGACTCGGTTGTCCGCTACTCGTTTTCCGAGATCGGGCAGGAACGCCGCACCGGATACGCCTACTACGGGAGCTGGGCCGCCAGACTCCTCGCAGATGAGTACCCACGCTGGAAAGAAAAGCACAAGTTTTCAAAGGAATGACCAAACCACATCAATAGGAGAATTAGTGGACACACAAACAGTATCCGAGGAACGGGAGTTTGGACTGACACCTGAAGAACGAGCCTCTTGGGACGAAAACGGGTACTTCATCCGTTACGACGTTTTTACAAAAGACGAAAACGACGTACTACGTCAAATCGCGGATGACATCGCCATCGGAAAACGACCTTTCCCGACAGAAAATATTGATCAAAACGCATTGGTCAGAGACGGAAAAGTTGAAACCTCCGGCATCCACGCGATGCATAAAATCCATCATGTGAGCTGTTATTGTCCCGAATTCCTTGAGCGTGTCCGTGACCCGCGTCTCACAGATCCAATTGTTGACCTACTCGGCTCAAATATATTGGGTCTCAACAATCTGTATATCTGGAAATCACCCAAGATTGGTTTAGGGTTCCCGTGGCATCAAGATAAATGGTATTTTAACCATCAGTATAAAACTGAAATGACAGTCGGAACGTGGACAGCAATTGATGCTGCAGATAAAGAAAACGGGTGTCTATATGTTATCCCGGGTAGCCACAAATATGGAATTCTTGCGCATGAGGACCTTGAAGACTCACAACAGAACGAGTTTAAGATTGCACGCGATGCGAAGGACGAAGATGGTGTCGCCGTTGAAGTGCCACCTGGAGCAGTCGTTTGGTTCAACAACCAACTCCTCCATAAGAGCACAGACAATCACAGTCTCCGCTTTCGACGTTGTAATGTTGCCCATTATATCAGCGCAAATGCAGAACGTATACCAAAAAAGGACAGAAAAAATGTTCGTCCGGTCATGTGGGTTCGGGGTGAAACATACTCAGAGAAGATGGAACCCGTCTATCGGGACGTTTTACCCATCCCAGAGTCCGATTGATAGCGATAGTGTAAATAAATATTTCGGTAATTCTGTCCCAGAAAACCACTGTAGGGGCAGGTCTTGTGCCTGCCCGTATATTACCGAATTAAATTCTTAAACTTCATTTAACCGCACCTAACCCCTGAAATTTGACAAAAGATTTCCGCTGCGCTATACTGACATACAATAGGATTATTCGCAAGGAAGAGGGTTATGTCTTACCTTAATTCCGAACGCCACCGAGATTGGAAAACCAACGGCTACTTGAAAATTCCCGGCTTTTTCTCCGCCGAAGAGGTGAACGATCTACAGGCGTGGGTCTCTGAAATATCGGGATGGGAACCGACATCCGACAAATGGATGCATCACTACGAATCCACGCCAGCCGGACCGCGCCTCTCCCGTTCGGAAAATTTCGTGCCGTATCACATCGGTATGAAAACTACTGTGACGAGTGGCAAAGTGTTAGATGTCGTTTCTGAGTTGATGGAAGAATCCGCAGTTCTCTACAAAGAGAAAATCAATTACAAGTACCCCGGCGGCGGTGGTTACGCTGCGCATCAGGACGCACCCGCTTACGAGTTCGTCAACTTCCATATCACCTGTTTAATATCGGTGAATTCAGCGACTCCTGAAAGTGGATGCCTCTATTTTGCATCGGGTAGGCACCAGGAAGGATTCATCGCGTTGGACGAAAACGGATGTGTCGCCCCTGAAACCGCTTCAGCGATGGAGTGGGTCGCTGTACCTACAGATCCGGGGGACATTCTTCTCTTCGGCTCTTACATCCCACACAAAAGCCCGAGCAACCGTTCAGATCGACCAAGACGCATTATCTATCTCACCTACAATGCCAGTTCCGAAGGCGATTGGCGCGAGCAGTATTACGCAGACAAGCGGCAGGCTTTCTCGCAATACGCAACGGACGGCTCAAACCGAGATAAACAAATTAGTAAAATCGCACATTTTCAAGGGAAATCAGTGAACCATGACTTTTGATAGAAAATCTCAGCTTTCAAGCGATATTGAAAAGTATATTGATCCAAGTCTCGCACAGGAAATGAAAGGCGGAACAGCAGAGCAAAAGGTTGCCATACTGTTCAGTTATATGGAAAAACGTGGACAGTCGTTCTACGATGAAGTTGTGACACAACTGGAGCATGCCCTCCAATGTGCCGCCCTCGCGCAACAGAACGGCGCAAGTGCCACGCTGATTACAGGCGCATTACTCCACGACGTCGGACATATCATCTTAGATGAACACAATGCCGATAAAGCATTCCTTGATACGGATCTGACGCACGAAGAGGTCGGCGCACAGTATATGGAACCCTTTTTCTCAGATGCAGTTACAACACCGATCCGGCTGCATGTGCCAGCAAAAAGGTATCTCTGTACAACCGATACCTCTTATCATGACGGGCTATCTGAGGCATCGAAAAAGAGTTTCATCGTTCAGGGAGGTGTCATGTCAGACGAGGAGCGGGAGGCGTTTGAAAAGATTCCGCATTTCCAAGAAGGGGTCACTTTACGGCGATGGGACGATCTCGCAAAGGTGAAAGGGCTGGAGACTGCTGAATTAGAAACCTATCGAGATATCGTGCAGCAATGCTTAATATAGAATTCAAGAAGAAAGAAAACTTGAGGTAAAAATGAGTTACGAAGCAATTGAATCGAAATTCATCGCAACGCCAGAAAAAGGCGAAGTCTCTTCAATACTAATACATCCAGACGGTGCAAAATGGCTATTGGTACTCGGGCATGGGTCGGGGACAACGATGCGCCACTCAACGCTCCAGACGATTGCTGAACGGTTAGCAGACATTGGAATCGCCACATTCCGTTATCAGTTTCCTTATATGGAGCGTGGCGGCGGGGGTAGGGAAGCACAAGCGGTGGCTCTGGCAACCGTGCGATCCGCTGTCGCAGCTGCACATGAGGCTGCTGACGATGTATCAATTCTCGTTGGGGGGCATTCCTATAGCGGACGTATGTCGTCACTCACAGCAGCAGAAGCACCGATCGAACACGTTCGAGGTCTCGTATTCTTCGCGTTCCCGCTGCACCCTTCTGGAAGAGAGGGAACAGAACGCGCCGAGCACCTTGATGATGTTACAGTGCCGATGCTATTTTTATCTGGCACCCGTGATAAGTTGGCGGTCCTCGACCTTTTGGAACCAGTCTGCGAAAACCTCGGCGACACGGCAACCTTGCATCTGCTGGATACAGCCGACCATGGGTTCAAAGTGCTCAAGCGCCGTAAAACGGAAGAAGATGTTTTCGTAGAGATGGCACGGGTGCTCAGTGAATGGATCGAAACACTGGATTAATAAACCCACCCCAAACCATACCTCGGTAGGTGCGGTGTTTTTGATAGGGGTGTTTCTGCGGATTTCCGTCCTAACCGCACCAATATCGCAGTCCTTTATTTTCGTCTCGGAAGCATGTTGATAGCATACCATAGAAGCGTTGCAATGCCGCCCTGTTGATGGTTTTTCGATTGCGAAGTTCTATAGTGAACGCTACCGTGCCGACGTCCCGTTGCATTGTAGAGTGCGGTCCTTCTCACACTTACCAGTTTTACGACACTTTCCCTTGTCAATTTCGACATTTCAAACACCTCTAAACACTTCCAATTTATGGGAATTTAACGTAAAGAATGCTCGCTCGGTACAAATAATGAATCCTTAGACTGAATTCATAAAAAAAGGCTTAAAAAAAATGAATTTGCAATATAAGTAAACGAAATAATAAAAAACAAAGTATCTGCAGCAAGGCTACGATTACTTTTGACAAACCGTTGAAAATAGCATATAATCAGAACCCAAAGCACTGCGGAAAATACATATACGTCAACTCAAAATCAGCGTTTTGAGTAAATTACCTCATTAAGACGGAATCTAACAGAATTCGGTTAATTTTTTTTATTACCCGCGTTAGAATGAAAACGATGCCTCCACATTCCTTTAAAATCATTGCCGTTGAAAGCGAGCTTTACGAGTGGGACAAACCGCCGATTTGGAACGGGATGCACGTCTACGATAAAGGTAGGCTCCATCTGGTAAAAGTTACCGCCCAGAATGGAAGTGATGCGTTCGTCGGATACGGCTTCAATGGCGGCACCGCCGCGACCCGTCCGCTCCACTTGTTCCCAATGTTTGTAGATTTGTTCCGTCCTACTTTGATTGGGCGCGATGTAACGGATACCGCTTACGTCGCGCGGTTAGCCGAGAACTACAAAATCTATGGACCCGGCGGCTATCATACGCAGGTTTTGGCGGCAATAAACCAAGCATGCTGGGATATCCGCGGAAAGATAGAAGGAAAATCCGTTCAC
>JAPOOP010000050.1 GCA_026713385.1 Candidatus Poribacteria bacterium
ACGGGTAATGACATAGAGGTTGTTGTCGATATCGGTGTGCTCCTGCTCCCACGTTTCACCACCATCGGTTGAACGAATAATCGTTCCTTCTTCACCGACGGCGTAGATGTCCTGATCTGAAAGTGCGACAATGCCGTGTAGATTCTTGGTAACCCCAGTCATTGTAGGTTGCCATGTAAAACCACCATCGGTTGTCTTCAGGACGATACCACCTTCACCAGCCGCCCATCCTGTCCGTTTGGCGATAAACGATACGGCATAGAGATCGTAAGTTGACTTGGTTTCGTGCATCCGCCAATACTCACCACCGTTTATGGTGCGTTGGGTTACCCCACCTTGTCCGACTGCCCAACCGAGGGGCGCGAATTTCATATCCACATCCATAAGTGTGTCGTTTGCAGTCGTGCGCTGAGGTGTCCACGTGGGACCGCCATCCTTGTTATGTATGATGTATCCAAGTCTACCGACTGCCCAGCCTTCGGAGAATTTACCAAAGGCAACATCGTTCAGCGAGAATGTCCCGGGTGGATCGCCTTCCATGAAAGGCGGTTGCTCAGGCGTATCCCCGGCAGTCCAAGTCACGCCATCTGTCGTATAGAGGACAGTTCCATCGCGTTGCATTGCCCACCCCCATTTCGGTTCAAGACTGGTGAAATGTACACCAATGAGGCGCTGGCGTGTTCGGCTTCGGAGTGTCTCCCATGTCTGTCCACCATCTTGGGTTTCCAATAAAACACCACCGTCTCCTGCGATCCAACCGTTCTTGTCATCGTAGAAGAGGACTTCTCGGAAGTCATTGCGCTGCTGTTCACCGAGTTGACGTTCCCATGTCTTCCCACTGTCTGCGGTGTGGTAGATACTGCCGCCACTTCCGACAGCCCATGCGTGTTGTGCGTCCAAGAAGTATACACTGGCGATTCGGCGTGCCCCGCGTCTGCGGCGTCCTTCAGGTTCTGGCGGCGGAGGTGGTTGTTGCTGCCTCTGTGCTGTTGGAGGGGTCTCGCGCTCGGCGTTAGGCGGAAGTTCACCTTCAGGAGCAAAACGTCCGGGACGTTGCCTCTGCGCTCGCAGCCGATTTTGTATTTCCTCCGGGGTCTCGTCGTATGTTAACGTCGGTCCTTCTGCCTCATCTTCCTCCGCCTCTTCTTCTGTTTCTTCCATCTTTGGCTCGGATTCTTCGAGTAAAAACGGGTTGAATTCTCCCATGGCGACCATATCATCGTCTGCATCATCTCCCGTATCAACAGCAATCGCTTTCCAGCTCAACCCCTGATCCTCGGTGACATAAGCACCGCCGCCACCGAGCCCCCAAGCATTGGTATGCGAACGGAAAGTAATGCGTTGTAAGCCGCGCGTGCTCTGTGTCGTGGTCTGTAATCTCCATGTTTCACCACCGTCCTCAGTCAACAAAGAGTTACCATTGCCAAGAATCACCCAACCTCGATTTTCGTCAGCGAAGTGGACAGCGATGCCGGGTTGATTTGTCTTCGCCTGAATTTTCCAGTAATCGCCACCATCAACAGTGTGAAGGATGAATCCACCGTCCCGACGTTGAGGGGTGACCGCCCATCCCACCTGACTATTGATGAAGTGGAGATCCGTGATGTTTGCTGTCGTCGTTCCAGTCTTTTGGACCTTCCATGTCTTGCCGCTATCGGTCGTATGTAAGGTCTGTCCAATCCTTGCACCGAGCCATCCCTCTTCGGCATTTAGGAAGTACATCGTGCTGACGCGTGGCAGGTTCTGCTTTGTTGCTTGAAGCATTGGCTTCCACGTTTCACCACCGTTCTCGGTCTGAAGCAAGATGTTGACTCCAAGGATGCGTCCATGCTTTTCGTCAGAAAATTCGACTTGACGCAGATCCTCACTGACACCACTGTGTTGGGGTAGCCACGTCTTGCCACCATCTGTGGTATGCGCAATTGCGCCACCTGAACCGACCGCCCATCCGTTCTGTGCATCTACGAAATGGGTATCGGCAAAATTCGTTCGCCAAGTTGCCTGACGGATAATATCCCAATGGTAGGCAACGGGTTCAACAACGGTTTCTTCTTCAGCCGTAACAATCTCTGGCTCTTCAGCAACAGGCGGCAATTTTGCTGGCAATTCCGCCTCTTCAACGGAATAGCGCATCGCAATTCCACCTTTACCGACAGCGACAACCCCATCGGGTGAAAGTGCGAGTCCGTAGAGGTCATTTTCCGTGCCGCTTTCTTGCATTTCCCATTTCGTCCCACCGTTGACGGTAGTAAGCATCACACCGTCATCACCGACAATTAATCCGTGCTGTGTATCGGCAAAATAGAGTTTATTCAGATTCGCTTGTGTGCCGCTGCGCTGGAAGTTCCACCTTTTTCCGCCGTTTTTCGTGTATAATATCTCACCAAACTGCCCGACAATCCAGCCTGTGTTTTCATCTGCGAAGTAAACGGCATAGAGTTCATTGAAGGTACCGGTAGTCTGTTGGTTCCACGTCAAACCCCCATCTTCTGTTGCGAGACAAACACCTGGCCATCCGATAGCCCAACCCTTTTTTTCATCAAGGAAAAATACACCTTTTAGCATTAAAGAGAGAAAATCGCCTGTGGCAGTTTGTGGAAGCCATGTTTTGCCGCCATCAATTGTGTGTAGGATACTACCAAGATCACCGACGATCCAGCCAACTTCAGGACTAACAAAGTGGACAGCACGGAGCGTGAAGGAGGAAGGACCACGCTGAGGTTCCCAATTCGCACCGCCATCGTTTGTATGGACAATAAGCCCCCGATCACCAACCGCCCAGCCGTGCTTGTCAGTCGCAAAATAGATATTCCAAATGCCATCCCAAATATCAGTCTCAATTTCGCTCCAAGTTTGTCCACCATCGTTGCTCATCGCCATTGTGCCGCGTCTGCCGACAGCAATTGCGCGATTGGCATCTGTAAACTGAACATTTTGCAGATCGTTCGCAGTAATCCCGCTCGTCATTTCCCATGTTGCCCCGGCATCTGTCGTGTGTAAAATAGTGCCGTACCACCCGACTGCCCATGCCTCGTTAGGCGTAGTGAACTGGATTCCGGTCAAATTGTTCTCCGTGCCACTCTCCATCAATTGCCAGTTGTCGCCACCGTCTTCGGTGCGTGTAATAAAGCCGACATCTGCTACGGCAACCCCATAATTCTCATCTGTGAAATGGATACTGTTGATGGTATCTCGGACGTGTCCGTTAATCAGTGGAATGCGGCTGTCTTGGCGCTCCCAATTTACACCGGCTGTCATCGTATGGAAGATAGAGCCGTCACTGCCGACAATCCAGCCTTCATTATCGCTGATGAAGAAGACCTGTTTATTGTCGTTAATCATCCGGTCGCGTTCACCAGCAAAGCGATTGCTCTGCTCTCGCCACGATTCGCCCCCGGTTTTGGTATGAAGAATTCTATCGTGAGTGCCGACAACCCATCCTGTTGAATCGTTAACGAACCAGACCCCGTTGAGCATAAAGTCGCTGACGTATTCATAACGTTTCCACTCTTTTCCGCCGTTTTCGGTATAGAGGACATCCGAACCTTCTCCAACAATCCAACCCTCTTTTGAATTGGCGAAATAAACATCAAGGAGCATTGCGGAAGTGCCACTTCTTTGCAGCGTCCAATGTTTACCCCCATCGTCGGTATTTGCGACTAACCCTTCATCACCGACTGCCCAGCCGTAGTTCGCGTTCGTAAAATAGACCGCTTTGAAGTCTAAGGAGGCATCAGGAAGACGAAATCCTGGGCTTGTTGTATCAACTTCTTGTTGCTTCCACGTCTTTCCGCCATCCGCCGTATGGATAATCAGCCCTTTTTCCCCGACAATCCATCCTTGTTTATGATTGAC
>JAPOOP010000257.1 GCA_026713385.1 Candidatus Poribacteria bacterium
GCTATCCCTGACAACCCCACCACATCTAACTGCGGCAGTCGGTGTTGATGCGTTGACCCACGCAATAGAGGCATACATCTCCAAACGCGCCCAACCGATAACCGATGCACTCGCGTTGAAGGCGATTGATATGATTTCCAGCTCCTTACGGCAGGCGTGGGCGGACGGTGAAAACATCCCTGCACGTACGGATATGATGATCGGTGCGTCTATCGCAGGGATGGCGTTCAGCAATTCATCTGTAGCTTTAGTTCACGGGATGTCTCGTCCAATCGGAGCGTATTTCCACATTCATCACGGGTTATCGAATTCGGTGTTATTGCGTGATGTGATGGAATTTAGCGTTGTCGGTGCCCCTGCTCGCTTTGCCGATATTGCGTTCGCCATGGGGGAACCGATCGACGGATTATCCCCAATGGAGCAGGCAGACGCAGCAATTGATGCCGTGGAACGGCTTGTCACCGATATTCAAATGCCACGACTCGGTGAAATCGGTATTGACAGAGAGAAATTCGAGGCTGTCATTGAACAGATGGCAGTTGATGCTATTGCAAGTGGAAGTCCTGCCAACAATCCACGGCAAGCAACGACTGAAGAAATTGTTGCCCTGTACCGTCAGTGTTTTTAAAAAAAGGAATGAATTGTGAACAGATTTAAGATTGTTGTCCCCGGTGATTCACCACCGCAAATCCAAGGCTCGTCGCATCTGGAACGTTTGGAACCTTATGGCGATGTTGTTCTTTACACCGACCGACCGGAAACCCCGGAAGAGCAAATTCATCGTGCCGGAGATGCAGATATCCTTATCAATTCACGCGGACTCGTCAAATGGCCCGCAGAGATCCTATGCCAACTCCCCAAACTCAAGTTGATTTCGCTCTGCTCTATCGGCACCGATATGATTGGGCTTGATGAAGCGAAAAAGCGTGGAATTACCGTTTGCAATCAACCTGGACGTACCGCTCCAGTTGTAGCGGAACACGGGTTTGGGCTGATGTTCGCACTCGCCAAACGGGCGGCGTTTCTGACTGCGTCTATGCAGGCGGGTGGGTGGCCCCGTATGGATAATATCTATCTTCAAGGGAAAACCTTGGGAATTATAGGCACTGGGCATATTGGAGCAGAGATGGCGCGCCTTGGACGGGCGATCGGGATGAACGTTATCGCGTGGACATACCGCCCTTCAGCGGCACGCGCGGAGGCATTGGGGGTTCAGTTCGTTTCTCTCGATGAACTGCTCCGCACGGCTGATGTTGTGAGTCTGCACGTCAGATTGACTGAGGAAAGCCACCATCTCATCGCGGAACGTGAACTCGGTTTGATGAAGCAGGGCGCGCTGCTAATCAATGTCGCACGTGGCGGTGTGGTTGATACGGATGCATTGGTCTCGGCTTTGAAGAGCGGACATCTCGGTGGTGCCGCTATTGATGTCTATGATCAGGAACCGCCTCCGGCGAACCATCCGCTTTTGGAATGTGAGCAGGTAATTTTGACCCCACATTGTGCAGATATGACACCTGAAGGTGTTGAACTCCTTAACGAGGGCGCGGTGGACAATATCATCGCTTTTCTGGAAGGCACACCGCAAAATGTGGTTGTTTGAGGTATGTTACGGAAGTCTGTCGTAAAGTTGTGTAGAAACCTCTGACGAAAAGAGAGAAAAATGCAATTAGCCCCGGATGAGTCTCAATCTCGTCAAAAACCGATTTTCGACAACGGAGAAAATCGAGCGGAAACCCCTATAGTTAAAAATATTGGAGTTGATACGGGGGGTACCTTCACCGACATTGTGATGCGTGTGAATGGCGACCTATTCACGCACAAAGTTCTGTCCACGCCGCAGAATCCTGCCCTCGCTGTAATACAAGGTGTCGGTGAAATCTTGCGTCTGCACGACACCGATACTGAACAACTGGACATTGTCCACGGATCGACGGTAGCAACGAACGCACTTCTTGAACGCAGAGGTGCCCGTATTGCTCTCGTCACGACGAAAGATTTTGAGGACATTTTAGAGATAGGCAGACAGGCACGTCCGAACCTCTATGATTTCTTCGCGGAACGTCCCGCTCCGCTTGTTCCTGCCGATAGACGCTTCGGTATATCGGAACGGACACTGCACACAGGTGAAATTCAAACCGCAATTGAACCAAGCGATTTAGAGGCACTGGTGTCTGAACTCGCTACATTGGAACTCGATGCCATCGCGGTCTGTTTCCTCTTTGCCTACGTCAACCCACAGAACGAACAGACGGTTGCGAAACACCTCGCACAGCTCGGTATACCCGTTTCATGTTCACACGAAGTGTTACCGGAATATCGAGAGTATGCGCGTTTCAGCACGACTGTCGCGAACGCGTATATCCGTCCTACTTTGGAACGGCATCTCTCTACGCTGATCGATTCTGATTTGCTGCGCAGTTTTAACGAAACCCTACCCCGTAATGAAATGGAGGGAGGATCGAACACGAAAAACTTTGAGAAACAAGCGATCGATACTTATCCGCAAGGTAGAATTAATAAATCGTTCCGTTTGATGCTCTCCAACGGCGGTTGTATCTCTGTTGATATTTTTCAGCGTAGCTTGCAAGCTGAAAACTTGCTATACAGAGGTGAATCCGCGGGTATCCGCACGGTCCTTTCCGGTCCCGCTGGTGGTGTTATTGGTGCGTATCAAGTCGCTAAAACTGCTGACTATAACCAAATCATCACGTTTGATATGGGTGGCACTTCAACGGATGTGAGCCTTTGCAACAGCGGTATCTCCCTCACAACCGAGAGCACGATTAGTGGACTCCCGATCAAAGTTCCCCTGATTGATATTCATACCGTCGGTGCTGGGGGTGGTTCTATTGCGACTGTGGATGCAGGGGGCGCGCTACGCGTGGGACCGGAAAGTGCGGGAGCAGATCCAGGCCCTATCTGCTACGGAAATAACGGGGAAGATGTCACGGTAACCGACGCGAACCTCTACTTGGGACGGATCGCGGCGACCCAGTTTTTAGGCGGTGCGATGTCCCTTGATTCTGATAAGACCCGCGCGCACATTGAAGCATTTGCGAAGCGTCTTGGTGTTCCACCGCTGCAAGCGGCAGACGGAATTCTTAAGGTTGCTAACGCTGAGATGGAGCGCGCCATTAAAGTCATCTCTGTGGAGCGCGGGTTCGATACACGCGATTTCACGCTCGTCTCCTTCGGCGGTGCTGGCGGTTTGCATGCCGCATTTATGGCAGAGAATCTCGGCATTGAAACAGTGCTTATTCCGCCAAATGGCGGTTTGCTTTCTGCTTACGGGATGCTCTTTGCAGATGTTGTTAAAGATTACTCGCAGACAGTGCTATGGCAGTTTGAAAAGAGCAATGAGGAGAGTGGAAGTTTTATTGAAGCGTTGAACACCGGTTTTGACCCACTCTTGACCCGCGCCGAGAATGAAATGGCAATGGAGGGCTTCGCCCCGCATCAGCTTAAAATTGACCGTTCGCTTGATATGCGGTATGAGGGGCAGTCTTATGAGTTGAATATCCCGTTTTCTATCACAGAACATGCGTCTTCAACCGAGATAGAAGCTCTTGTTGAAAGATTTCACGCCGCGCATGAACTCCGGTTTGGCTATGCCCGAA
>JAPOOP010000430.1 GCA_026713385.1 Candidatus Poribacteria bacterium
ATAGAGAACAGCATCTACACGAAGGAGGTCAGCTTTGATGGAAACAACGAACCGCCATGTTACCCAATTGCTCGGATCCGATACGATGCCTATCCGTGATGCTTCTCCGAGCCACACCGTTATCTTTCGAGGGGATGGAGAACCGAAAACGCCTTCGACGATGTTACAGCAGCTTACTGAGTTCGACCAAAACTTTACGCTTAAAAAGGATACCTATTCCCTCGGTGGCACTGTCGAGCAGCTTGAGAAAAAATGCGCTGAAATGTTGGGCAAGGAGGCGGCGGTCTTTATGCCGACGGGCACACTCGCCAATCATCTTGCCATCCGGAAACTCTGCGGCATCAAACCGCGTGCGATAGTCCAGGAGCAAAGTCATCTCTACAATGACAGTGGCGATTGTGTAACGCGGCTGAGTAACATAAACCTCATACCCTTGGCACAGGGATGTCCCTATTTTACGCTTGAAACATTGAAAGCTGCAGTAGAGCAGGCAGAGGGCGGAAGAGTCATCAATCCGGTTGGGGCAGTAATGGTCGAAAGCCCTGTGCGCCGCCAATCGGGCAAAATTGTGCCGTTTGATGAAATGAAGGCGGTAACGGACTACTGCCGAGAGAAACAGATTGGGAGTCATCTTGATGGTGCACGGCTCTACATGATGTCAGGCGCGACCGGCATTTCGCCCGCTGATTATGCAGCGTTGTTTGATACGGTGTATGTGTCGTTATATAAGTATTTTGGAGCACCGTTCGGGGCGATATTGGCAGGCACTACTGAATTCACGGACGGGTTGTATCATGACCGTCGTATGTTTGGGGGCGGGTTGGCATCAGCAAACTTTGCGGCAGCGTTGGCACTTCAGGGCATAGATGGGTTTGAAAAGCGTTTCAATCGTGCTATGACACAAGCAAGAGCACTTTTTGATGAAATCAACGCGCTGAAGAGCATCAATGTTGAACCTTTTGAGCACGGTTCTAATATATTTCCACTGAAGTTAGAATCGGATGTTGATAGTACGCGTTTCGTCAAGACGCTTGAGGCGCATTCAGTATCTGTGTCTCGACCAGACAGCGATCACGTCGGACGTATCATGCTTACTGTGAACCCAACCATATTGCGTCAGGATATCCAAGATCTGTTCTGCACCTTTGAACGCGCAGTCAAAGAGAGTCAACGATGAATTAATCGCCGTCCGTAGGAGATATCCCTGAATCTCGACTGCTGACCTTCATTCTTTTTACGACAGATAATCTAAAATTAACAGCCTTAACTTTCGTCAGGAATTGTCCGCTTGCATGCGTAGGAGATGTGTGATAGAATAGCGGGCATTAGGAAGGACATCTCTGTCGTAATAAAGTGTATCCAATAGCAATATCTATTTGAGGGGTCAGCGATGAAGGAAACAATTGAAGCCGAAATCATAGAAGTTCTTGACACGTGGATGGATGCATTTAATCGTCTTGATATAGTTGCATGGGAGAAAACGTTTCACTTTCCGCACTACCGTCTCGCTTCTGGCAACATGCGAATCCTCAACGAACCGGGTGAGCAGGATGTGGAGAGAATCAGAAAGAACCTGACCGCACGTGGCTGGCACCACAGCGGTTGGGACAGACGCAACATTGTCCACGCCTCAGCATCCAAGGTCCATGTTGACACACAATTCACACGCTATCGCGCCGATGGCACGGTCATTGCCTCCTACGAATCGCTCTATGTCTTAACCCACGAAGCGGGACGCTGGGGCATCAAACTGCGATCAAGTTTCGCACCGTAATATTTTAATTTTACCTTGCGGTTCGGTTAGTTCGGTTTGATAGATGAAGTGTCTCTCCGTATATCCGCTTGCGCCGCTGTTGCAAGCTGCCGTCCTAAGATAATTTTCGTAACCGTAAGCCCGTAATGAAATTAGGTTCTCCTTCAATGGCATAATTTTGCTTCGCAGCGAGAATGCTTACATTTGGAGGGCGGATAGAGGGAACGCACACAACCGTTCAAATACCCTAAAGGAACATTAAAATATGGGTAGCACAATGACCTCTCGACCGAATATCGTACTCATTATGTGTGATCAGATGCGGTGGGACGCTGCCGGGTTCGCTGGTAGTTCGATCGTTCAAACGCCTCATCTGGATCGGTTGGCGGCGAGCGGTGTCTGCTTCGAAAACGCTTACTGCGCATCGCCGGTCTGCTCACCTGCACGCGCAAGTTGGTTGACTGGACTCTATCCGCATGCCCATTTACAACTACGGAATTATGGACCTAAAAGAATGGGCGAGTTCGGCGGCTACCTGCCTCACGACCGCATCACTATTGGGGATATGCTCAAACGTGCTGGCTATCGGTGTGGTATCGTCGGACCGTGGCATTTGGGGGACGATCACCGTCCACAACACGGATTTTCTGATTTCTGGTGTACCTACCGTTATCTTGGTGATTATCCAGACCCGCTCTTTGATTATTTTCATACGGAAGGCGTTGAAAACCTCTATCGCTCAGGGGCACCGGGGATGACGCAGTACGGAAATATTTTGGCATTCGGCACGATCACAGATCCTCGACAACAACGCACAACTTGGACAATCGACCGTTCTCTCGAATTTGTTCAGCAACAAGGTGATGATCCCTTCTTCCTATTTGCGAGTATCAAAGATCCACACCCTCTTGTCTTGGTGCCGCCGGACCTACCGGGACGTTATCGTGAAGAAGATATGCCATTACCTTCCTCGCTGCGTGACCCGCTTGATAGGAAACCCGAATTTCAGGAGCGAGGAAAATTTCGCATCCCTTCAACCGTGACTGACGATGAATTCCGCCGAATGATGACTTACTACTATGCCCTCATCACGCACATCGACAACCAAGTCGGACGCCTACTGAACGCGCTTGAGGGAACAAATACGGTTGTCGCCTTCATGAGTGACCACGGTGAATTGCTCGGCGACCACGGTTACACCGAGAAGTGTTTGATGTATGAGGCTTCGGTGCGGGTGCCGTGTCTGCTCTCATGGCAGAATCATTTGCCATCCGGTTTTCGAGTCACGACCCCTCTGGCGGGCGTGGATCTGATGCCGACCTTGCTGAGTTTCGCGGGTCAGACACCAGAAACGTCAATTGATGGGCGGTCCGTCGCGGGAGCGATTTTGGACGGGCAAGAACCGGAACGTCAACCGATCTTCGCCGAAATCGCCAGCCTCGATGCAATCTATCACAACGCCAACAATCCAGATGAATTGGCAGCGCATGTAATGATTATTGACGATCACTGGAAATATGTTCGGAATCGCTTTGATATTGATGAACTGTACGACCTAAAGATCGACCCGGGCGAAATGCGAAATATTGCCAACCGCCCTGAACACCAGAACCGCATCACACAGATGCGACATCAGATCGCCGAGATGGTTTGTCGAACAGGTCCCGGTCC
>JAPOOP010000049.1 GCA_026713385.1 Candidatus Poribacteria bacterium
AATCATGGACGAACCGCCGACGCATCGGTTCGTTGACGGTTCTGGACTCTCTCGGTACAACCTCCTCAACGCCGAACTACTCACACGGTTGCTTGTCTATATGTATCACAACTTTGAATTGATGCCGGAGTATCTGGCATCGCTTCCGATTGCGGGTGTCGATGGCACCCTGAAAAATAGGATGCAAGGTATGTCTGCTGAGAAGGTATTGCGTGCGAAAACGGGGACGTTGAGTGGTGTTTCTGCGCTCGCTGGCTATACCGTGACAGCAGACGATGAGGTGTTTGCGTTCGGGATCCTCATCAGTCATTATGTTGGTCCAGCAAGAACCGCGCGAAGTATCCAAGATCAGATTGGGAATTATTTGACTGGATTTAGTCGTCATGCTACCATGGAACATTAGAGATTGTTTGCATGGTTTCTCAATATTGTCTTTGTAGGAACAGTATGCGTTCAAATTGCGTTTTGGTTCGATTTTTCTTGACATCTGGTTTTTTGCAGGGTATAATACAGATACAATTTTACGGACAGCAATATAAATTGATTGCAAACACACAGTTTTTGTAATCTTTTTCTTGACATCTACGTTTTTAGATGGTATATTGAAGGAAATTTTGGGACATTGGACAAGCAGGAGAGCGTGTAAACATAAAAAACACATCTTACTTATCGGAGAAAAATAAAAAACCATATTTGTGTGATACTCATACCGGACAGGACCCATAGAGGAAATTTGAGGAGCGAAGAATAAGAATGGCAACCCCGAATGAATTTGATTTTTCACCTGAAGATGCTGGCGGATTAATCGCACCTGGATCCCAAAAGCAGGCACCCGTTAGATTCGGTTCGTCACCGATGCCCCAGGGTTTTGAGGCAATAATGTCTCTGGCAGCACTTGGTGCCTCCGGTGTCCAATGGCGGAATACCGCGCAATTTGCTTTAGCGATGTTACTGGGATCACTCAGTGATTCTGAAGCAAAGGTGAACAGTCCAGTTCAATTGCTTGCTGCGACTGTAGATACGTTGGTCGAGGTAAATGAAGATCAATTTCTTGCTGTGCTCACAGATGTCGACCGTCAGCAGCTCATTACAGCCTTGGACAAGTTAATCGATGTCGTTGGAGAGGATGAAAATCATCTTTTAACTCCATTGATGAACTTTATCGGTAACCTCATTGAGAAGTATGAGGAGCAATCTACTATGGAAAATCGGACTGAATCAGTGGACAGCAAAGAAACCAAAGCCGAACAGGATGTCAATTTGCGGTTACCTGCGCGCGGTCTTGAGGCTGCTTATAGTGATGACGAACCCGAATACACCCTTGACATGCTCATTGATGTAAATCCTCACTACGCAGGCCTTGATGAGAACGGAGAGATCAGTTTACGGTTACCTATGCGCGGTCTTGAGGCTGCCCATAGTGATGACGAACCCGAGTATACCCTTGATATGCTTGTTGAGAAACGTTCCTAATTATGCCTTACACACCTCAAGAGCGCGACGTAATTCTTGTTTATCTGCTCGGAAATGCCCAGACGTTTCTCAGGAGAGTTCAGGTCTATCTTAAGACGAAACAGAAATTAATTGCGCTGCCTCCTGCCAGTCTACCAGAACATCAAGCCAAGGTAGAGAATGAACTTATAGGGGACCCCAATAATATTTCAAAACGCTTAGAGTTGACAGTATTCCATGAAATACAAGATAAACTTTCTGAAGCGACGGGCGAACTTGAAGAAGTGATTAATCTATTAGTGAAGCGCGAGGAAGACTGTCCCGACATTTACATACGATTGGGATCCCTATATGAACTCCAAGGCAACTATGACCACGCACATAGTGCTTATAAAGAGGGGCAGGAATTCGGATTAAAACTTAGACCCGCGGTTTGCCTGCGAAAATTACCAACATATAACGAATTCTTGGTTTGTGGTCTAAGTACAAAGGTAAACCGGTTTAACGAAGTTCTTGATGAAAAGGTTAGCCCAAATGAAGAAGAAGGGTTACAGGGGCTTAAAGCCTCTCAATCCATGATTCGCCTCGGTTTTTTAGGTCGAGTACGAATAGAGGAAATAGCGGGGCGTATAGGTTCTATCTCAGTTCCCCGGCATAGGCGTTTATTGAAGAAACTGGGCGAATATTTAGTCAAACAAAATTGAAAACGACGCGCGTAGCGTTCAAATAGTCATTCTGCTGTTCGGAATAATAGTCGTAAATATTGAGAGGCTCTCTCCATTCATACATAACCGTTCCGGCTTGAAATTACCCACCATCAAGCAATCCCGATCCTCGAAAATAGCATGACTTACGACACATCCCTAAAAGAACCGTGAACACAAAAACCCTAATTGAAATTATAGAAAACCTCAACGATCTGGAGCAAGAAGGAAAAATTGCCGAAACCTTGCAAGAGGAACTACAGAACGCCGAGTTGTCTCTCGTAGATAGGGCGATAATTGATGCTTACCTGCTGCAGCAGGATGGGAAAATTGCGGAGGCAATCGAAAAATGGCGATCCCTTGCGAATATTACGGAGGGGCTTGATAACGATCTTGCTTCCCATGCATGGCTTTCGATTGGAAGTCTCCTTTCAGAAGGGGATCAGAAAGAAGACGCATTTTCCGCTTACGACAAAGCACTACATCTCAAGCCGGATTCTGCTGGTGTTTACAATAACCGCGGTGCTACGAAGGCACTGTTGGAGCAGTATGCGGATGCGATTTCAGATTATGATGAAGCACTGCAGCTCAACTCAGAATATGCAGATGCCTATTACAACAGGGGCTGGGCAAAGAACGAACTGAAGCAGTACGAACCCGCTATCGCTGACTATGACGAAACAATTCGCTTGAACCCAGAGTATGCGGATGCCTACTATAACCGTGGGATTGCCAAAGGTGAATTGAAGCAATACGAATCCGCGATTGCCGATTATGACGAGGCGATACGCCTGAATCCCGAGTATGGGGATGCATACTACAACCGAGGCGGCGCAAAGAACGAGATTTACCATCATGAAACTGCCATCTCAGACTTTGATGAAGCCCTCCGACTAAAACCTGACTTTGCCGAAGCCTATACCAACCGAGGTATTGCAAAATATAACTTGGGGCAATACGAGGCTGCGATTCCTGACTTTGATGAAACGATTCGTCTCAAACCAGATGATGCTGATGCCTATTCCAACCGCGGCTTTGCGAAGAGCCAAATTAACCAACTTGAAGAGGCACTCGCAGACTGTAATGAGGCAATCCGGCTAGATCCAACTTTGGCTGTAGCCTACAACAGGCGCGGGATTACGAAGATCAGGTTACAACAACACGAGGCTGCGATTGAAGACTTTGACGAGACAATCCGATTAGATCCAGAGTATAACTTTGGCTATGCGAATCGAGGTTATGTAAAAAATCAACTTGGGCAACATGAATCTGCGATTGCTGACTATGATGAAGCCATCCGACTAAAACCAGATTACGCCAATGTCTATACCTATCGAGGTATCGCGAAGGAAAAACTCGAACAACGTGAGGCGGCAAAATCAGACTATGAGGAAGCAATTAAGCGTTTTGATGAGTTAATTCGTATCAACCCGGGTTCTGCCAGTGACTACCACAGCCGAGGGTGGACCAAAGATAAGTTGGGTCAATATGAAGCTGCTATCACCGATTATGATGAAGCACTTCGATTAAACCCAGATAGAGCCACTACCTACCACAATCGGGGTTATACAAAAGATAATCTTAAGCAATACGAGGCTGCTATTGCTGATTACAGTGAAGCAATACGACTCAATCCAAATTATGCCACTGCCTATCACAACCGAGGGGTGACGAAGGGAAACATAGCTCAACACGAGGCTGCTATTGCTGATTATAATGAGGCACTTGAACTAGATTTGAGTGCTGTTACTTACTATGCCCGGGGATATGCAAAAGCCCAACTCGGACAATATGAATCTGCGATTGTCGATTATGATGAGGCAATACGTCTTAAAACACCTAATGATGCACTTGCTTACACCAACCGAGGACTTGCGAAAAGACTGTTAGGACAATATGAGGCTGCTATTGAAGATTTTGATGAAGCGATAGGTATCAAGCCTGATTATGTTTCCGCGTACAACAACCGTGGCTATATAAAAGAAAAACTTGGACAATCGGAAGAAGCTATCGCCGCCTATGAAAAGGCTATCATTAACTCTGATGGACTGATTGAACGGGAACCAGGTAATTCTACAGCCTATAATAATCGGGGATATGCAAAGGAAAAACTGGGTCAACCTGAGGCTGCAATTGTCGATTATGATGAGGCAATACGGTTAAACCCAGATAGTGCTAATCCTTACTCCAATCGGGGATGGGCGAAGAACACGTTAGGGCAGTATGAATCCGCGCTTGCCGACTGTAACGAGGCGATACGCCTCAAATCTGATTATGCTGGTGCCTACAAAAATCGTGGAGTTGCGAAGACGGGCTTAGGGAGAATCCATGAAGCAAAAGCAGATTACCATACGGCATTGGAGCTGTTAGAACAGGTCCGCGATGAGCCCCTCAAAACTGAGGTTGAGGAATTGCTTCAAGAACTTGAAAACGCAGAGAAATAAACTGTTCCATCCATTTTGAATTTTAGGGTAGGTTGGTAGTCGTGCGATTCTGCGGCGTACTCGCCCAAATGCAACGTGTATTATCACACTGCCTTGCAGTGAGAATAGGGGAAGAACGGGCAATGAATTGCCCTACTACAAACCAGGTTTATCCTCAATTTCAAGGTGGATGAAGTACTACCTTAATCAAATCGCGATGTTATATCTGGCGACGGTTCTCCCACAGCAGACTTTCCGTCTTTCAGCAACGGTTCTGCATTGCCCCACAAACGACTCCCATCGTGCGACAGAAGTGGCTCTGCAGAGTACTGTGCAAGATAGGCACGACGCAGGTTGTTCGTGTAGTTCGTGCCGCTGCAGTGGAAGTTGACGCTTGTAAACGCCACAATGCTCCCCGCTGGCACGATAGCAGGCACACCCTTTTCCGGTCCGAAATAGCCTACCATATCGTTACTTTCATCGTCGCGGATGTGCTTTACCCATGAACGGACACCGATGTGGGAAAATGGCATCACGTAGACCGTCCCATTTTCTTCAGACATATCATC
>JAPOOP010000716.1 GCA_026713385.1 Candidatus Poribacteria bacterium
CGTCAAAGAGAAGGGGTCATTGTTATTCGCCCCACGGGCCGCATGATTGGTGCGGCAAATGCTGAAATCAGAGAGCAAATTAATGAGGAATTGGAGGAGCATTTTGACTCCCCAAAGGTTATTTTTAACCTCGAGAATGTTACCCGTATGGACAGTAGCGGACTCGGCACATTGGTATCTGTGAACGTGACGGTCTCCCGCAAAGGCGGACGGACAGCACTCGTCAACGCAGGTGCACATATCCGAAACCTTCTCATCCTCGGGCGCTTGATGAGCGTTTTTGAGAACTACAATAGCGAAGAAGAGGGAATCCTTGCCCTCACCTCTGAGGAAAGCTAATCAACAGGGTAAAGTATCCCTTTAGTTCCTCCTTTTAACAACTGTAGCCATACCTAAAAACTGTATGGCTCTTATAAAGAGGGTGATTATCCCCTTCGCCACTTAGGAAAATTTCTGAGAGGAACCAAGATACGAAAAAGGAAATTTATGTCAAATCAGAATCTTCCGACGTTTACTGTTAATGCCGGTTTTCACAATCGGGATGGGTGCCCTGTTAGTGTTAACGTCAACCATCCCGGCGTGAGCCAACTCCACGATCATGCCGTTACCTTAACAGATGTCGCATCCGGTGATGTCATTTCAGCACAGTGCTACGCTGACGAGGATGGCACGACTACCTTAACCTGGATACTCGATGGACTTGCCGCTGGTGAATCGCGGACCTACACCGTATCGGAAGGAAGTGTTGCTGGCGAGACAGGCGTTCAGTTAAAAGAAGAATCCGAAACCATAACCGTAACACTTAATAACCGGCATTTTACAACATTTCGCTACGCAACTTCTCACAACACTGGGCAGTTTCGTCCGTATTTCTTTCCGGTTCTCGGTCCAAACGGACGCGAAGTAACACGCGGTGAAACAAGCGACATTTCAAAGGACCACGTCCATCACCGTTCCCTCTACGTCGCTTACGGCGAAGTCAATGATGTTGACTTGTGGGGTGAAGGAAGTAATTCTGGAAAAGTTGTGCATCAAGGCTTCACACAAAAACAGGGAGGGGCTGTCGTCGGTAGACTTTATACGCAAAACAGTTGGCAGACACAGACAGGAGAGGTTTTGATGACGGATGTGCAGAATTTTCGTATCTACAACCTACCTGAAGATGCCGCACTTCTTGATCTCGATCTCAGTTTTATCGCCTCTGAGGGGGATGTCCATTTCGGAGATACCAAGGAGGGCGGTATTATGTCAATTCGGGTGCATCCGTCGATGAACGCTTCAGATGGGGGGAAGATAGAGAACGCTTTTGGCGGTCTCAATGAGGCAGAAACTTGGGGTAAGCGCGCTAACTGGTGCGATTATTCTGGTGTCGTTGATGGAACGCCTGTTGGTATCGCTGTGTTCGATCATATCGTTAACCCACGCTATCCGACGTATTGGCATGTGCGCAATTACGGGCTAATGGGAAGCAATATATTTGGAGGCGGCACTTTTGAAAGTGATCCTTCTAAAGATGGTTCCTATACACTCAAACAAGGTGAAGAGATGCACTTCCGGTTCCGTGTGCTTATCCATGCTGGCGATGCAAGCGTTGGAAAGGTAGCGCAGAAATATCACGATTTCATCAACCCACCTGTCGTTGAGGTATCCTAAGCGCGAACTTATACCAAATTCGCTGTTGGCTGTTGGCGATCAGAAAGAGAACTCTGAAAGTCGATTACTGAAGGAAACCGATAGCCAATACAAGGAGATTTATAAATGCCGATTCCCACTATTCATGTCGGATGTACCCATTTCGCGCACGGTCGCCTACAAGCGCAAATCAATTCAAAAGGGCTTAACCCTGTTGCCTGTGTAGATATTAACCTCCCCGAAGCTCGCGAAGCTATAGCAAGTTTAGAAGGAAATGTTCCTGACTACCTTGCCGATCGCATCTACACGACAATCACCGAGGCGAAAGAGAAACACGACGCGCAGGCATGTCTCATCTATGCCTCAACGACCGTCCACGCCAAATTAATTGTTGAAAGCCTGAATCTTGGCATGCATACCCTCTGTGTCAAACCAATCGCAACAACACAGGCAGAATTCCACGACATTATAAACGCACACAAAGCGAACCCAGGCTTAATGCTCGTCCAAGGGCATAATAAACGGTGGAACCCTGCCGCCGCGAAAATGCGGGAATGGCTCCGAGAAGCGGATGGCATCGGTGAAATGTTGGCGGGGGAGTGTCGATTCTGGATTCGCCAAAACTTATACACAGGTCCAGATTCTCGGCAACCCGATGCCTATGTCGATGGGCTTTTCTTCCACGCTGGCACGAGTCACCAACTCGATCAACTTGTCGCCGCGCAGGGACTTCCGAAGTACGTTACCGCTCATGTCCACAATCGGCGAGACCCAGAACTTGGACAGATTGAAGCTTGGGGAACTGCTGGCGGCAACGCGCTCATGGAGTACGCCAACGGTGCACCTTTCTCTTATGCAGGCACACGGGCAGCGCATACAGCTCCGTTCGGGTGGAGTGGGCACTGGACCTTCCACGGTGAGGACGGAGACCTCCGACGAGATGCGGGACACCTGCAACTCTTCCGACTCGGCAAAACCATTGAAGATGTATCC
>JAPOOP010000107.1 GCA_026713385.1 Candidatus Poribacteria bacterium
ACCGTTCAGGGCGGAAAATACCTCTATACCGAACAACACTACGATAACTTCATACTGGCACTCGATTTCAAAACCGAGCCGAAAGTCAACAGCGGAATTTTTGTCCGGTGGGCAGATTTGGAAGATGCCGTTCAGAGCGGACTCGAAATCCAGATTTTAGATACACACGGCAAGGAACCTACCGATAGCCACGACTGCGGTGCACTCTACGATGCTTTGGGACCGACACGGAACACTTGTAAACCCGCTGGTGAGTGGAACCAGATGAGCATCACCTGCGATGGAAGTATCATTGCTGTAACACTCAACGGTGAAGAAATTGTCCGCGCAGATTTGGACGAGTGGGACACACCCCACCAAAACCCAGACGGAAGTCGGAACAAATTCGGTATTGCACTCAAAGATTTCCCCCGGAATGGACATATCGGTATTCAAGACCACGGTGGAAAAATCTGGTGCAGAAACATTAAGGTCAAGTCCCTATAGGCACCCAGTACCGAAAAATAGGTCGCTACATAGTAGGACTTACATATGTTTCTTATTGACATTTGCTACAAATAGAAGTACAATGTTTATATGCCATATTATGACGAGATTGTGAAGCACTTGATGGATCGATTTCCCGATGCGTTCGCAGCTTTAGCCCTCGCGTCCATAGACGTTGAAGTTGAAGAAAAACTCACCACCGAGCAATCAACGATCAAGATGCATCACAGTGATATGACGTTTCGGGTCCGTCTTCCCGATGAGGAAGCCATCCTCCATATAGAGGTACAAACAGACGATAGCCGAGACAAACCGATGTCCTTACGGATGTTGGCGTATGCGAGTTTTCTGGGGCTCCAGTATGAGTTACCAGTGTATTCCACAGTGTTGTATCTGCGTCCCGGTGCAGGACGCACGGATATGGGGTATTACGAATATGGCAATGCGACACGGGGTGGCTTGTGGTTTAAGTATACCGTGATTCGGTTGGCGGAGTTAGAGGGCACCTCGTTCTTGGATGCGGCATCTGTTGGCTTATTGCCTTTCACGCCGTTGATGCGTCCGCCTGTGGGTATGACGAGTGAGGCGTGGGTTGAGAAATGTGTAGAGACCACCGTCTCAGCACGCGTTGACGATCAGACGCGTGCGACGTTACTGTTTGCGTTATCTATTTTCGGGAGTTTAGCCCATAGCCCTGAACTCTTTCAGGCGTTTATATCGGAGGAAATCATGCGAGAATCTCCTTTTTACGAAGTTGTGATGCAACGCGGCATTGAGCAAGGCATTGAGCAAGGCATTGAGCAAGGTGCGCGCGAGACCTCTATCAATAACATTCTCGCCGTCCTCACGGCGCGATTCTGTCAGCGTGACCTGCAGCCTGTCAAGTATGCGCTTGAAGCGATCCCTGATACCGACCGACTGACACAATTACTACAAACTGCAGCACTTACCCCCACCTTTGAAGCGTTCTTACAAGCACTCGATGCATAGTAGGACTTATGCTTTGTAGTATATCGCTATCAGTGAAATTCTATGGACAATCCGACAGAAGTTGTGATATACTATCTATACTATGCCAACGAATCTTGAAAACATACGGAATTTCTGCATTTTAGGGCACATCGACCACGGAAAAAGCACGCTGAGCGATAGACTCCTCGAGCATACAAACACGCTCGCTGAACGGGATATGCGCGAACAGGTGCTCGATTTGATGGATTTAGAGCGTGAACGCGGTATTACCATTAAAGCAACTGCCGTCAAACTCCATTACCCCGCCGCTGACGGAAATCGCTACGAGCTCAATCTGATCGATACACCCGGACATGTCGATTTCACGTACGAGGTCTCCCGTAGCCTCGCTGCGTGCGAAGGTGCTATCCTCATCGTTGATGCCGCGCAAGGGGTCGAAGCACAGACCTTAGCAAACGCTTATCTCGCTATCGACAATGACCTTGAAATCATCCCCGTCGTCAATAAAATTGATTTACCCACTGCACAACCCGATGAAGCCAGACGGCAGATAGAAGAAGTCATCGGTATTCCTGCCGACGATGCCCTCCTCGTCAGCGCGAAAATGGGGATCGGTATTCCCGCCATATTGGAAGCAATTGTCAAGGGAATCCCTGCTCCTACAGGCGAACCTGAAGCCTCCTTAAAGGCTCTCGTGCTTGACTCTGTGTATAATAACTATCGCGGTGTCATCATGTACACACGAATCTTCGAGGGGAGTGTGAAGCCAGGCGAAAAGATTCAACTGATGGAGACGAAACGCTCTTATGAGGTTGAGGAGGTCGGCATTTTTACACCAGAAATGCAACCCGCATCTGAACTCCACACGGGTGCTGTCGGCTATCTTATCGCGGGCATCCGAGAAATCGACAAAGCGAAAATTGGGGATACAATTACACACCATACAAAACCGACAGCGACCGCACTTCCGGGTTATCGAGAGATGAAACCGCTCGTATTCAGCGGTCTCTATCCAGCGGACACAAATCAGTTTCATGCGCTCCGCGAGGCACTCGATAAACTACGCCTCAACGACTCTTCCTTCAATTTTGAACCTGAGACCTCCGTTGCCCTCGGCTTCGGGTTCCGGTGCGGTTTTCTCGGTTTGCTTCACATGGAGATTATCCATGAACGCCTCGAACGGGAATTCGGGCTTGCGCTTGTACGTACTGCACCGAGCGTGATGTACCGAGTTTACCTGAAAACCGGTGGTTACGTGTCGGTCGATAATCCAGCACATCTCCCAGAACCCAATGACATCGAACGCATTGAAGAACCGTATGTCAATATTGACATTATCGTTCCGCGTGACTATATTGGAAATGCGATGGAACTTTGTCAGAAGCGTCGGGGTATATATAAGCGAATGAACCAATTGGACGCGAGTCGCGTGCAACTGCTTTACGAACTCCCACTCAGCGAAATGCTCATGGACTTCTACCCGAAACTTAAATCATTGACACGCGGTTACGGTTCGTTAGAATATGACATCGGGGAATATAGAACTGAGAAGCTCGTCAAATTAGATGTACTACTGAACGGTAACCCCGTAGACGCGCTCTCGACAATTTTGCCACGAGACAATGCAGAAACACGGGGCAAGACATTGGTAACCAAGCTGAAAGAGTTAATTCCGCGTCAAATGTTTGAAGTCCCGATTCAAGCCGCAATCGGTAACAAGATTGTTGCCCGTGAAACAGTCCGAGCCCTCCGAAAAAACGTTACTGCGAAATGCTACGGTGGCGATGTATCGCGAAAACGGAAGTTGTTGGAGAGACAGAAAGAAGGTAAAAAGCGGCTCAAGCAGATCGGTAACGTTGATGTTCCGCAAGAAGCATTCACGGCGATGCTCGCGACTGATGAGTAATATAGAATGAACAAATAATCGTTCACGGGTCAAAAACTGACTCACATTGGAGAAAGGAGGATGCCACTCTATCCGATGGCTTTCACAATGAATAACAACACGCAGCACCACAGGCAGCTACCTGAAACGACATCATCTAAACAGCGAAAATTACAAAAAAGCGGGTTTCGAGAGCATGCTAAATTTATCATTGTTTCATTAATCCTTATTTTTGGTCTCATCCGTCCATTTATTGTTGAAGCGTATAGAATTCCATCCGGATCCATGGAAGATACACTGCTTGTCGGAGACCAGATTTTGGTATGCAAGTTTATCTACGGGGTCAAAGTCCCCGGCACAGACATCAAAGTTTTCGATTTCCATAAACCGGCACGTGGGGATGTTTTCGTTTTTATTCCACCACACGACGATCGCCATTTTATTAAGCGTATCGTAGCCGTAGAAGGAGATACAGTTGAAACGCGTGATGATACCCTCTATGTCAACGGCGAAGCAGTTGAAGATAGTCGTTATACAAAGCACCTGAGGTTCAGCCATTTTAGAAGAGATTTTCCACCCTTCCGAAAACCAGAATATCTTCCTACTGGTGAAAACTTTGACGACTACACCCTGACGGAAAGCCAGTTTAGGCGTGAGTTTCCTCAAGGAAATCCATTCACTGTGCCAAAAGGCATGGTGTTTGCTATGGGCGATAATCGCGACCAGAGTAGCGATAGTCGCTTCTGGGGACCTGTTGCTGTAGATAACATTAAAGGACAAGCCTTCATGGTCATGTTTTCGGTTGCCAATCGTCCGGTGAAGTTATGGGAAGTGTGGAAGATGGTAGACAATATCCGGTTCAACCGAATCGGTAAACGCATCCTTTCAGAATCAGATTCGTTCTCCGAATAGACTGGAGCATACTTATTTTCTCTGGAGACCTGATACTCCAAAACAGTTAAACCTTATATGCACCTTATCATCACCGACACGCATTAAACACCGAGATAGAATAAGGAAAGGAAAACGCCTTTTACCGATGATGGCACCACAATACCATGAATAACAACGATATTCAATTGTCCAAATGGCAAAAATTTCGGAAGACTATTGTATGGGAATATACTCAAGTCATTGTTGTAGCACTCATTCTCGTTTTCGGGTTCATACGTCCTTTTGTTGTTGAGGCATTTAAAATTCCCTCCGGTTCAATGGAAGACACGCTACTCATCGGAGATCGGATTTTGGTGTGCAAATTTATCTACGGTATTAAAATCCCCGGCACAGACATCAAGGTTTTTAATTTCCATAAGCCTACCCGGGGAGATGTTTTCGTTTTCATCCCGCCTCACGATCGAGAACGAAATTTCATCAAGCGTATCGTAGCCATTGAAGGGGATACAATCGAAACGAGCGGCGACACCCTTTATGTAAACGGTGAAGCAGTCGATGATGGCTCTTACACGAAACACATGACCTTTAGCCATTTCAGAAGAGGCAATTTTCCACCGTTCCGTCAACCAGAATATTTGCCAGAAAGCAATGCTTTTTCTGATTTTGGCTTAACGACAAGTCAATTCAAACGTAAGTTCCCTGAAGGTAAACCGTTCACTGTGCCGAAAGGCATGGTGTTCGCAATGGGTGATAATCGCGATCAGAGTAGTGATAGCCGTTCGTGGGGACCTGTGGATGTAAACGACATCAAAGGACAAGCATTTATGGTGTACTGGTCATTTAATGCTCGTCCGGCAAAATTGTGGGAAGTGTGGAAAATGGTAGGTAACGTCCGCTTCAATCGAATCGGCAAACTCATCCGTGCTTATCCTTAAAACCAATGCACCAAGACAGACGACACCTCATCATTGGAACAGCAGGACACGTTGACCACGGGAAAACCGCGCTCGTGGGCGTACTTACCGGTATGGAGACAGATCGGCTCAAGGAAGAGCAAGAACGTGGTTTGTCTATTGAGTTAGGCTTCGCCTACTTCGATCTCCCAGATAACTCGCGTGCGGGTATCGTTGATGTTCCAGGGCACGAGAAATTCATCCGAAGTATGCTTTCCGGTGCTTACGGCATGGATATAGTCCTCTTTGTCGTCGATGCGAAAGAAGGTGTTCAGGAACAGACGCTCGAACATCTGGCAATCTTGGATTTGCTCGGCATCTCAAACGGCATCCTCGTCATGACAAAATCGGACTTGGCAACCGTTGATGAATTGTCAGAAGCGGCTGAAATGACGCAGGAAATGCTCATCGGCACAAGCCTTGAAGGCATCCCAACCGTTAGTGTTTCCTCAATAACCGGGGCAGGTATTGAAACACTGAAAGAAACAATCGTCAAGCAGGTAGCACTCGCGACGGAAACCGAGGAGAATGATGGTATCCCGCGGTTATACGTTGACAGGGTTTTCACTGTCCAAGGGTTTGGCGTTGTTGTGACAGGCACTCTCATCGGCGGATTGATTAATCGAGAACAGCGGATGGTGATTCTCCCGCAAGGTAATGCCGTACGGGTCCGAGGCATACAGGTGCACAATGAAACCGCACCCGTAGCACAAGCCGGGCAGAGGACAGCATTAAATCTTTCCGGCATCTCGGCACAGGAGCTCCAACGCGGCGATGTCCTCTGTCCAATTGATTTTTCACAAGTGACTGACAACATTGACGTGTCGATGCAAGTTCTGTCTTCATTTCCAAGGATACTTGAACATTGGACGCGTCTCCGCGCGTATCTCGGTACCCGCGAAATATTTTGCAGATTAATTCTACTTGTTGACGAAGCAATTCTACCGGGGGATACCGTACAGGTTCAACTTCGCTTAGAAGAACCCATTCTAACGTTCAGAGGCGACAGAATTATCTTACGTGATTTTTCAGCGCAATATACAGTAGGCGGTGGTGAAGTTATTAACCCATTTGCCCCCAAACACAAGCGGTTCACGCCAGAAACTATCGCCACTTTAGCACAATGGGAAGAAGCCGATGATGCCCAGATCGTGAACACTGTATTAGCAAATAGCGAGACCCTTTGCATGCCAGAGTCCTTCCTTCACTATTACCTACCGCAGTCACAGACGAACGTAAATGCCATCTTGAACAGTCTGGAAACCGATGGAAAAATAGTACGCTGGGATAAATCGGGTAGGTCACCGCTCGTTTCTGATGCAGCACGAACGGCAAACACCAAAGAAAAAATCATAGAAGCGTTGAAAGCGTTCCATTCGGCAGAACCTCTTCTTGCCGGTCAAAATTCTTCGCAACTACGCCGAGAACTCAATTTGGACGAAATCGGTTTTGAGAAACTCGAAAATCGCCTTATCACTGAGGGTCAGCTCGCCAAAGAGGGAAATCTTCTCCGGTTGGCATCCCATGAAATCCAGTTTTCCCAAGAGGAAGAAACTGCGAAGGAAACACTTGAGAAACTGTTCTTGGAAGCAGGCATCAATACACCCACTCTCAACGAACTCAACGCGCGATTTCCGGAATATACACCGCAACTACTGGAATCCACGTTTTTCGCGCTTCTGAACTTGGGACAGTTTATCAAAATAGCGGATAATTTCTTTATCCACAAAACCGTTTTTGAAGAAATACAAGAATTATTAGCGACTTACCTCCGTAAAAATGATACAATAACCGTTGCCGAATTCCGAGAAACAGCACATACCTCACGAAAATATGCGGTGCCGTTCTTGGAATATTGCGACAGTCAGAGCCTCACGATCCGAGATGGCAACGTCCGAAGATTGCATCCTCGGCACATAGAAACATAAACACATCACCATTTGATAGTTTAAAAATTGTGGGGGAGGATAGGGTCCGGTGGCCCTACCGGTCTTCAAAACCGGCTTGTCCATGCAAATGGATAGGTGGGTTCGACTCCCACCCTCTCCCGCCATCAGTGTAGCAAATTAGGATAATCATCATTTTATTTATTGTAGCGCATTGTGCAAGTTGCGCGTGGACTTGCGGGGCAGTGCGCGATTGTGCCTTGTAACGGGTGATGAATCACCCTACTACAAACTTAAACGCATTTGCGATGTCCTGAACGCATGAATCACTCCCGTTAGGGATAAATTAAAAAATGCTAAAAACGCTTCCATTAGTTGAGCACAGAACACCACAAAGACGGCACCCAACATGGATTAAAGCCCGGATGCCGAGTGGTGATAACTATGCTGAACTCAAAAGACTCATGCGGAATCTGCAACTTCACACGGTCTGCGAAGAGGCAAGATGTCCGAATATCGGTGAGTGCTGGAACAGCCGCACCGCTACCTTTATGATATTAGGCGATGTCTGTACGCGTCGCTGCATGTTTTGCGCTGTGAAAAAAGGCGCGCCCGGAGGTATCGTCGATGTCGATGAACCGCGCAGGCTCGGTGAAGCCGTTGGTCACTTAAAACTCGAACACGTCGTTATCACCTCAGTCAATCGAGACGACCTTACAGACGGTGGTGCGGGCATCTTTGCGAAATGCATCGCCGAAGCACGGAAACATCGTCCTGGATGTACCGTGGAAGTCCTCATCCCTGACCTCGAAGGGAATTGGGATGCCCTCGCCGTCATCGTTGAAGCACGTCCTGAAGTGCTCAATCATAACACGGAAACAGTACCGCGCCTTTACCGCCGCGTCCGTCCGTATGCTAATTACCAACAAACGCTGAATCTCCTCCGCACCAGCAAACAACTGGATGCACAGATGCTCACAAAATCTGGACTTATGGTCGGCTTAGGTGAAACCGTTACAGAACTCTTAGAGACAATGGAAGACCTCCGCAATACCAACTGTGATATTCTCACTGTCGGTCAATACCTCTCCCCATCCTCACGCCATTTGCCGATTCAACGCTATTATACTCCCGAAGAATTTGAAGAAATCAAAGAAGCAGGCATCGAAATGGGGTTTCGACATGTAGAGTCAGGTCCATTAGTGCGGAGCTCCTATCATGCTGGTGAACAAGCACGGTTAGACCAAAACTAACCACCATTATAGCATTTAACGTCCATCCTACCTCCGATCGCGCGATCCACACATCGCCAAAAATTTTCCATGCTTTACATTAAATCCAATTTTTGGTAAACTACTGTCTGAAGTATCTATTTTTGCAAAATGCGAAATGCCTCGCGTTTCCTTCAGGACACGGTTTTTAAAGGAGTAAGAAATTGGGATTGTCTCACTATCAGAACAAGGAGCGGGAATATGAATAGGCACATTTTTTCTGGAGCAGCAAGCTACTGTTTACAGGTAAAGCACGTAAGTTTAGTTATTTTTGTAGTAAGTTTAGCACTTGTTATGATGCCAAGTACAATCACAGCTGGCACTACACCGGATATCCAACCTGTCACGAACGAGATGTTACTCTCATCA
>JAPOOP010000048.1 GCA_026713385.1 Candidatus Poribacteria bacterium
AGATTTCCTCTTACGCAATGCGGCACTTTCAGGCGCGCTTGGTGGATTCACGTTTAGTTTCCATCGTCCGCTTGATGAGGATACGCGATCTATCAGTGCGGAGTATCCACTTGGGAAAAATGTATCCATTAAAATTGAAACGAACGAAAAAAGGGAACATGGTATCGACATTGAATTCAAGGGACGCTTTTAATAGCCGTCAGTTATGGGTTATCGGCCATCGGTTAAAGAGCGGTTTGTGGCAGACAAAATGTTTGCAACTGCTACACGCCCTACCGACAACTGACAACCTTAACCATCGACTCGATTCCGATACAACACAGCAAAGCACGAGTCGATGGTTAAAACTGACAACCCTTCTACTGATTGCTATCTTATGGTTTCCCTGCGGCTTTTTTCTCCAATCCGTAGAAGCACAGGAATCAGTGAAACTCTTACGCGATACAAAGAAAACAGAGGAAACGGTTATCTCGCAACGTGGAGCATCCAACCAGAAACAGATTGCAAAGATAGAGTACCATATTGACACAACCGCCGAGGAAGAAACCACAGAACAACTCAATATACTTAGAAACCAGACAGTCGTATATGCTGGCGACACACTGTCTCGACATATCATTCAACAAAGCATCAAAGAACTCTATGCAACACAACAGTATTCCCAAATTCAGGTATACTCGCAGGATACTCCCGATGGTATTGTTTTAACCTACCAACTGACCCCTTTCGCGCGCATCGAACAAATTGTGCTCTCCGGCATCCCTGAAAACGAAGTCAAGAACGCCATCGAGAATGCAATGCGGTCAAATCAGGGAGGAAAGTATGTACCTACAATCGCTAAAACCGATGCGCAACGCATTAAAAGGGTATGTCAAGCGTACGGATATTTCGACGCTGAAGTCATAGTCCCCGATGCCCTCACCGAAACCGGCATGTTAACCTACCAAATAATCGTGGGTGATCCTTCAGTCATCAAAATATTGCAAATCAAGGGCAATACTGCTATCTCAACGAATGAACTTAAAGCCGCCTGTAACTTTAGCCGACTCTCTCCGATTTACAATGAATCTGCCGTGGATACCGACGTAGCATCCATGTTAGCACTTTACCGTAATAATAACTATCCCACCGCCACCATCACCCCAACCTTTGTTCGTGAAACCAGTATGTTACAATTTCAGATCAATGAAGGCAAGCAGGTTCGGTTTAATTTCGTTGCGGATGTCGGAGAACTCCCTCTATCGCTTCAAGATAGATTCAGAGAAGATATAGTTTCTCTAATCAACACTACCTCCTCTTCTATATGGGAACGCCGGATAAAATCCTATTTCAAAGCCGAAGGCTACCATGATACCACCGTAGATGAGGAAATACTGGATGCATCCAGTGTTCGACTTACGATTAACCCAGGGACGCGTTATGTTGTTAAGGACGTCACTTTCTCTGGGAACCGGGCGTTTTCGGACGCAAAACTGAAGCGAGAGATGACAATGAAACCCATAGGCGGATTCCTGCGAAACCTGCAAGCGGACATCGTCCGATTGTTATTTCAACGGGATCAGAGACGTTTTTTTTATGAATCAGAACTCGATACAGATATACATCGGCTCAACATTTTATATGGAAAAGCCGGTTATCCGAAGGCGGTCATCAAGACCCGGCTCGATAAACAAAATCCAAACAACCGGAGCATTGGCGAAGTTGAGATACATATCACAATAATTGAAGAATTTAAAGAGATGATTCACCGGTGCGATATCAGCGGGAACAACGCGTTAGAGACCGAGACGCTTTTGGCGCGTTTACAGAGCGAACTTCCATTCCCACAGCCGAATGCCTCGCTTGCCCGGAAAGCCTACGGCGACGCAATCTTAAAAGCCTATTATGAACTCGGATACATTGATGCAGTGGTGAGTAACTCCTATATATCAGAAACGAAAGATCCGGTTTTTCGAGTAACGGGTAATTTC
>JAPOOP010000047.1 GCA_026713385.1 Candidatus Poribacteria bacterium
GGTTAAGCCGGATGATGTGTAAATTTAGGAGGGGATGTGCGGATAAAATCTTTAAAAAAGCCGAACAAGTTCCTTAATTAAAATCAATGTGCCCAAAAACCTGCCTGAAACGAAGTGGAAAGCAACCAAGGAGCCGTTAAATTAAAAGATGATAGTAGTATTTGCGCTTGTTGTTATAGTTATGATATGTGGTGGTATGTTGCTCGCCCGGCTGGCAACGGTTGCCAAATCCAAAAAGTCGTGGATATGGGGATTTTTCATTCTTATCGTGCTCATCTGTGTTCCACTTTTTCTGTTATGTCTCTGTGTGTGGTTTATCTTTTTCGGTGATATATCATCAGGACGTTTTAGTCCATTCGGTTAATACGGATTTCCTAAACCGACGCGCACATCGACCATCAGCGTCCCTATAAATTAGAGATTTCCTCGGGACTTTCTTCAGTAGGTGTTTGTTGGACAGTCGAGGTTTTACCGGAGAGATAGAGAAACCATAAAGTGAGTCCAATTGCAATGAGAATCCACAGGACCCCCCAAATCTCGGTCGCAATGCCTGTCACTTCCGAGAGCATTCGGGCGTCCGAACGGAGATTGGATCTGTCCAAGACATCACTTTTAATGTCGAGAATCGCGTAGAGGCAACTCGTCACACCGATGATACGGAGAATCCAGTCGTTGACTGCCTCTGGAAGATAGAAACCGATGGCGACCAGCACAACGCCAAAGCCGATACCGAACAGATAGGTAAATGTACTCTCGCCGAAGCCAATGGAGATAGCCACCATACCGATGCCGATAAGGATACTAATTGCTTTATCGAAGCGGGTCCTCGCTGCCAAGAGTAGGATAAGTCCACCCCACAGTAGACTGCCAAGATAGCCCGCTGTCAACGTCAAAAACCGCGAGCCGCCTTGCGTCAGCGCGTGCCCTCCCTGCTGCGGGTTAATCTGAATCTCTACAATGCGACCGCCAGTTGCGATTGCCGCAAGTCCGTGGCTCACCTCATGCATAAAGACGACGAATATTCTGAGCGGATACACAAACGGCGTATTCCATAAAAACACAATGCCTATGAAAATCAGGAGCAGCGCAATGTAACGTTTAAAAATTGACAGCATATTTTAATTTTACCTTGCCGTTAAAGGACGGGAAATTGAACTTTGGTGCCCTTTTCACATATCCGTCCTCCATTTCATCACGGACTATCCATCCGACAACATACTCAAAACCTGCCTGTAATGGAGGCAGGGCAGAAACCTTATGGTTAAAAATCCTTTAAATTGCTTGCTTTTTGCGATGATATTTGATACAGTATACCATAGGATACCCAAAATATACAATTCTAAAAGTAAGGTGTGCACTTCCAAAGCGCGCCTATGGAACTAAATGAATACGTTCGGTCACCTTTTTCGGATTACGACTTGGGGCGAATCGCACGGCGGGGCTGTCGGCGTGGTCGTTGATGGTTGTCCACCGCAGATCGCCTTGGATATATCCACAATACAGTTTGAGTTGGATCGGCGGAGACCGGGTCAAAGCCATCTCACGACACCGCGTCAGGAGAGCGATGTCGTTGAAATACTTTCTGGTGTTTTTGAAGGTAAGACGCTCGGAACGCCTATCTCCATGCTGGTGTGGAATAAGGACGCGCGTCCGGCAGCATACGAACATTTGAAAGACCTTTACAGACCTTCACACGCTGATTTTACATATCAAGAGAAGTACGGCATCCGGAATTGGCAGGGTGGGGGTAGAGCGAGTGCACGGGAAACCATTGGACGTGTCGCGGCGGGGGCGATTGCGAAGCAGGTCTTGCGCGAAATGTCTGGAACTGAAACGCTCGCTTATGTCAAACAGATTCATACGCTGGAAGCCGAAGTGGATGCAGACACGGTGACGCTTGAAGATATAGAAGCGAGTCCTGTCCGGTGTCCCGACCCTATTGTTGCTCCGAAAATGGCGGAACGCATTGACCAGGCGCGGCGTGACCTTGACTCTCTCGGTGGTGTCATCGAATCGGTTGCTCGTAATGTCCCTGTAGGTCTGGGCGAACCGGTATTTGACAAGCTCAAGGCGGATTTGGCGAAAGCAATGATGTCTCTCCCCGCAACGATGGGTTTCCAGATCGGTTCCGGCTTTGGGGGTGTGACGATGACTGGATCTGAACATAACGATCCTTTTTATCTCGAAAGGGACGACCAGACAGAGCGCATTCGGACACGTACGAATAATTCCGGCGGCACACAAGGCGGTATTTCAAACGGCGAAAATATTCTGTTCCAAATCGCTTTCAAGCCGACAGCGACAATCGGTAAACCGCAACAGACTGTTGATATGCAGGGGAATGAGGTGACGTTAGAAGCAAGCGGACGACACGATCCCTGTGTTTTAGTGCGCGCCCCTGCTATTGTTGAAGCGATGGCGGCACTTGTCCTCACGGATCATCTACTCCGCCAGCGCGCAAAATTCTGATGCAGGGCCAAACAATCATAACCACACACGATGTCGATGAACTGTTTATTTTTAGGGTGATTCGACTGATCCAGCGGCGCGCCTTTCCGAACCTTCGGAATATTATCGCCAAAACCCACTTAGCCGATATCAGCGAGTTCGTTGAAGAAACGGATCCACTGGTTGTTGTAAGTATCTTGCACACGGTGCCCGCGGTGATATGTTTAGAAAAAAATGGAATAGGACAATGGAAACCACAGAACCGAAGATTAAAGGAATCGCTTCTGACGAAACGTTGGAAACCTGCGCTCGGCAGATAATCGTGAACTACTTTCTTGAGATGATGTCTTTCAAAGAGGGTGCCAAAGAGGGAACTGATATTGAGTTTGTCCACGATATGCGAGTTACCTCGCGTCGCTTACGAGCCGCGATGGACAATTTCGCTGACTGTTTTCCAAATAGGTCTCCGTTCAAGAGACATTACAAAAAGATAAAGGCAATCACCCGAACGATGGGAGCCGTGCGGGATCTGGATGTCCTAATCGTTCGTTTTCGGAATGAATTAACAAGTCTGACTGCCGTGGAGCAAACAGACCTCCGAGGGTTGATCGACTCCCTACAGCGGAAACGGAAGGACGCACGAGAACCGATGTTGGCTCTCTTTGAGGAATTGGAAGAAACCGGTTTTGAGACCGAGTTTTTGGAATTCTTTGTAGGTTTTTAATTTATGGACCTCTGAGCCGCTGTGTCCGTTGTCCTTGCGGATTTCTGGTTAATTGTTATCTGGTTTTTGTAGGACCGAGTGAAGAATCGCGAGTGAAACTCGCTCCTACAAGTTCCTATTGACCAAAGCGCGCAGTTTGTAATGTAATGGAGAGCAGGTATACGGAGAGGAACTTGAAGGCCACCAATCTACCTTACCGAACCGCAAGGTATAATTAAAAAAGGGTTGATGGAAAAGTAGACCAAAGCGCGTAGCTCGTAATGCAATGGAGAGCGGGTATACGGAGAGGGACTTGAAGGTTACCAACGCCCTCACCGAACCGCAAGGTATAATTAAAAAATGGCAAAGGCACATAAGGTTATAGGCGTTGCGCCGCTGCGGAGTTATCAGGAGAATGCCCGTATCATTCTTCCGCAAAGGCTTGAAGAGGTTTACACGTGGGAGCCGTTCATTCGGGATGAGACGAGGCGCGAGGAACTCCACAATATGCGGATTTCCATTAAACGCCTCCGGTATACGATGGAACTTTTTCGCGTGGTTTATGGATTGCCGACTGTTAGAAGCCAGTACGCTGAATTTCTCGCTGTGATTGTTGATTTACAGGAAATACTCGGTGATATTCATGACGCTGATGTCGTTGTGGAGGTTTTAGTTGATTATACATCTCAATCGGGAAACCGCGGAAGAGAGATTGATGTCCGATCGGGTGTTGCTACGCTCATCGCTCGGACGCAGAAAACCCGCAGGGCGGATTATGAAACGTTTTTAGAAAAGTGGGACCAACTCTCCGCTGCAGGTTTCAAACAGAAGTTGTTATCATTTTTACTATCGTAGAAAAACCAAACACGCAAGCCCGTAACGTAGTGGAGGGCGGATCTACGCAAGGGCACATCACGTACCAAACCCGCCTCAACGAACCGCGAGGAAAGTTAAAAATTATGAGTGCTAATGTTATCGGGGTGGATATGGGCGGCACCAAGATTCTATCCGCTGTCATTGATGCAGAGGGTAATATCTTAGGCACAGCCAAAGTCCCAACGAAGGCAGACAAAGGGGCATCCGAAGTGATTGATCGGATCGCACGCTGTGTCCAAAAAGCGATTGACAAATCAGGCGTTGCTTCTGATTCAATTCAAGCGATCGGCATTGGTGCCCCGGGACCGCTTGATCCCGCAACAGGCGTTGTCATTTTCGCACCGAATCTCGGTTGGAGAGATGTTCCACTGAAGACAGAGTTGGAAACACGTACCGGTTTTCCAACCTTTGTTGACAATGATGTGAACGTTGGGACGCTCGGTGAACATGTGTTTGGGGCGGGGCAAGGTGTTCAGAACGTCGTCGGGATTTTTGTAGGTACTGGTATTGGCGGCGGCATTATTCTACAGGGTGAATTGTTCCATGGTGCAAGTAAGACAGCCGGTGAAATCGGACATATCATCGTCAAAGCGGGCGGTCCGCGCTGTGGTTGTGGTACGCGTGGATGTTTAGAGGCAATCGCCAGCCGCACGGCGATGACGAAGCAATTCCGAAAGGCTATTCTAAAAAAGGGACAGAAAAGCGTTCTCTCCGAACTCACGAACGGCGATCTTGGTGTTATTCGGAGTGGAGTTTTGGCGAAAGCGATCCGCTTGAACGATAAGTTAACCCTCAAAGTTTTCAAAAAAGTAACGAAATATCTTGGGATAGGCATTGGTTCCATTGTAAATTTCTTGAATCCGGAGATGATTGTGCTGGGTGGCGGTGTCGTTGAAGCACTGGACGATACGTTCTTGGACGATATCCGCGCTGCTGCGAAGAAATACTCACTGCCTAATACACTGGACGGGGTACAGATTGTACCGGCAAAGTTGGGTGATAATTCCGCTATTCTTGGCGCGGCGGCACTGGCACGGCAACGATCCGAAGTGGTATAGGGTAACCAAGCCCCGACCCTATCGTTTTATAGGTCGAGGGAGGGTAGGTCCATGTTAGTTGATGATAACAGAGAAGAACATCGGATGATGATTTTCGGCAACGATAGCCGTCTCGTTCAAGAACGGTTAATCGTGGAAGAAGACACAAAGCAAGACGGAATCCTTGCACAGAAGGTTCACGTGGACTCCTATACCGTCACGCTGTATGTGTTGCTGAAGGATTACGGGCTCACGCCGGTCTTTCGTATCAAACCGCGCATCCGCTTCCATCGCTCTAACTATGATAATCTCTCTTCGAGTGCACCGCTACAGTATCGTCTGGATGACATCATCCATTTCGCTGAATTAAAACGCGGTATTGACTTGACGGAAAAGATTGATGATGTGAAACTCGCGGAAATCCTTGGCGATGCACCCGCACTCAAGAATGTAACAGGTGATGCGGCGTTACATCTCGTCTCACAACGCGATGTATCCCTCGGGAACCCGCCTTTTAAAACCAAGACTAAGGTTTTTGGAAAAAATGAAGATGAAGGTTTAGAAGAAGGTGGGATTCAGATTGGAACGTTCCTTGACGCTCTCAATCAACCGAAACAGACTGAGCAAATTTTCAAACGTTTCGCCAAGGGAAAAGAGTTTGCCCGCGATTTGCGCGAAGCCTTAGCACCCTACGAAGATTTTGAATTTCAATTTGGTCTCTATTCTCGGTATGAACGACGAGATTGCGTGTTGGCGGATGGGGATGCAAAAACCAGTGGGAACTATCGGGCGACATTCGACCCGTGGACAGCACTCGGCTATATCCGAACTGCCGGCGACGCACAGCAGTTCCAAATTTTAATGCATGAACGCGGCACACGATGGGAGCACAAAGTTATGTTGGAGCAGTTGGATGCTCCAACACTTGCGCGACTCGCCACGGAAATCCCCGGGCTCCGCCGCGAGTATCTGATCGGACGGGTTTTGTCGAAAAGCCAGACGGCTTTGACTCGCTTAGCTGAACTTCGGCAATCCCAATTGAATCTCACAACTGATTTGCATACGAGATATACGCTTCAGTTAGAGATACCCGTCGCTAAAAGACGGTTTTCTGTCATAGAACATCGTCGAAAATTGCGGAGTGTGTTTAACGGTGGTGCATATCGGCTACATCCATTGAATGGGGAATTCGTCGAAAGGCATCATAACATGGCGAAGGGCATCCGGGATGGCGTTGTTTGGACTTTGGATTCCGTTGATTTGTTTATAGGGCAACTGCCATTAGAGGAGCAAAGTGAAGAGTTTCGTATCATCAAAACGCCGCATGAGAACAAATTCGTAATTCGCTCTGCTGAAGAACTTCGCGAACGTCTCCCTAAAAACGGGTTTGAAAAGTGTTGGAATGAAGCGGTCGATGTCGGTGGTTATACGATTCTCAACCGAATGAGTGGCAGGGTCTATCTCGTGAGTTACGGACGAAGGAATACCGGCAGCATCCATGAAGGCAACATTACCCAGGACGGGGTTGCACATTATTTTTCAATTGAATATTTAGGGCTGGAACCTGACCGTATTGGAATTTCGCGCTTCGGGGTGCCACTCCAGGTCCAACAGGGTTTCTTTGAAAGACTTTTCAGCAGGCAACCTCTCCCACCCATCTTTAATCAGTTGATGCAAACCGAGGCACAGGTCATCGCGGAAATGAAAATCCTCGCTCGGCACTGTAAAGAGAAGTTGGAGATTCTATAACAAAAATCTTCAACAGAGGTTTGTTTAGAATGGGCCAAAATGATTTAGATTGCCTTAAGTTTTCTGTAAATTGACCGTGTTTGAAATTGGAGGAAGGAGATGGGGTATGATACGAAGTCTTGAAGTTAAGGAACTTAATAATCGACTCAGTGATAAATTTAAATTCCATGAGGATTTGAATATTTTTACTGGTGCAAATGGATCGTGTAAAACGACCCTGCTCAAGTTGCTATGGTACTTCATAAGCGGTAATCTACAGCAAATTGTGCTTGAAATTCCGTTTCATACCATTTCAATTCAAACGGATCTGTTTGATTTTAGTATGAAACGCGTTGAACCTGATCGAGTTACGTTTGATTATAACTTTGGTAAAGAAGAAGGAACGTACGAATTTATTGTTATCAATGCGGAGACCGGAAAGATAGACCGGAAGGATGTGGATTCGGTAAGTGCGCTTGAAAAGCAGATCGCGCGAACGACCAAACGGAGTCTATTTTTCCCAACCTTTAGAAGAATTGAAGGGGGTTTTTCGAGAGTTGCCACAGACACCGATAGTTTAGCGATGATGCTTCTCACTTCCACGCCAGAAATGCTTCAAGCCTCAATATCGAAATTTTCTAATAAGGTGTCAATCAACGGACACAAGTTTATCGCTTCAATCTCAACAGAGGATCTCAGTGAACTGCTCATACAGAAATACGCTGATATTTATGAAGAAATCACCACACGCCAGGCACAGGTATTAGAAGAGATTTCAAAAGAGATACAAAACAATCCAGATAAGGACAAAGTTTCTGAGATTCCTCAAGATGTCCCTACTGTTTTGAATGCTATCCAGAAAGTCAATAAGGAACGGGAACAATTGAGTAAGCCGTTTTCTGTGTTATCTGAGTTGTCTCGGAAGATTCTACGGTATAACGCAATTCATATTACCGGACGGGTTGTTCGTGAAGAAACTACCGACGGGATTACTTTGGGAGAAGAAGACGATGGTGTTACTGTTGGAGAAGCAAAAGATGCTATTTCCTCTGACAAACTCTCTTCTGGTGAAAAGCAGATGCTTAGTTTTCTTTGTTACAACGCTTTTCATAATAATATGCCTATTTTTATTGATGAACCGGAGTTAAGCCTGCACATTGATTGGCAAAGGTTACTTCTACCGACTCTCCTCGACCAAAGCACTGGGAACCAATTTTTCATTGCAACGCATTCACCTTTCATCTTTTCTGGGTACCAGCAGAAAGAAATTCCACTGAAAAGTGATTGAACGGATAAAGGAAAAGATACCTGAATGTCATTGCCCGATTCTACTTTAGAGAATTTAGTTATTGCCCTGCGTCTCTCTAACAAACCAAACATTATTGTTGAAGGTAAAGATGATGAAATCATCTATGGGACCTTGGTGGAGCGTTTTGGGAGATTTGATGTAGGTTTTTTCAGCACGGGTTCCAAAGACACTCTACTTCATCTTTATGAGCAGCTTTCTCAATATGAAGATGCGGGTGACTTCAGGCATGCCCCTGTTGCTTTTATCGCTGACCGTGATATGTGGTTGTTCAGGGGTATTCCGTCTCGCTATGGTGATATTATTTGGACAGATGGGTATAGCGTTGAGAACGACCTATACTCACATGCCAAGTTAAGCGATCGCATAGGAAATAAGGCAGAATATGATCAAACTTTAGATTCAATTAGTATGTGGTTTGCATATAAAGTAGAGGAGTATTTAGAGAAAAATCCACCCCCACCAGAGAAAGTTTTTCAGTCTTTTCGAGATGAAGAACATGTGCGTGTAGCTCATCATTTAAATCAAATTATTCCGATTGGAAAGACGACTCTCGCACCTGATTTAGAATTTTTTCCTGCAGACCATGAGATGGTTAGGAATGTAAGGAGAGCATATCATCTTCAACTTCGAGGAAAACTTCTTTTTCAGTTACTCGTTCGTTTTCTAAATAAACCCAAGCAGGGCTTTCAAGATGCTACTGTTAGTTATCATGGGCTGTACAATGATGCAATTGCGGTTCCTGAGTCAGATCAACTATTTTCTCGTCTAGAAAATGAAGTGCGAGAGAAACTGCATGAACAAAATCAAAGAATGGTAGCACAACACCCTCTTCCTGATACACCTCAATAACCCCAGAAGGAAACATGTGAAAATGCGAAACCGTAGAAAAGTCCTTATCACCGGGGCATCTGGCTATATCGCCGGACGGATGCTCCCCGAATTTCGCCAACGCTATGAACTCATCCTGTTAGATGTGAAAACCACGAATCGGCAGGGAGAAGAGGTCGAAGGCATTCAGATTTCCGAACTCACGGATCCCGACCGCGACGCATATAAATACCATTTTGAAGGTGTTGATGCAGTCGTCCACTGTGCTTTTAAGGGTGGTAGTTTCGAGAATGAACTCGCCAACGTCCAGATGGCATACAATCTTTATCAAACCTGTGTTGAGACCGATGTCCGGCGTGTCGTCGTCTGTAGCTCCAACCACGCCGCCGACTATTATGAACGGCTCATCTGGGCAGATAAATGGGATGTGGTAACCCCAGAGATGCGACCGCTCTCCGATAATTTCTACGGATGGGCAAAAGAGGCATACGAGCACCTCGGCTTTGTTTTTGCGACGGGACACGTTGACGGCAAGAAATTACAGAACGTCCAGTTGCGTATCGGTGGACCGCGCGAGACGGATATGGCGAATTCCTCAGCGGACGATTTGAAGGCGATGCACCGAGGGCTCGGCGCGTATTTGAGTGTCCGGGATCAGGTCCAACTTTTCGTCAAGAGCATTGAGACAGAGAACATAGAGGACGAAAACGGGGTCCCGTTCCAGATTTTCTATGGCATCAGCGACAATTCGCATAAGTTCTGGAGTATCGCCAATGCGCGGAAAGTCATAGGCTATACGCCGGAAGACGACAGCCAACTCCGCTTTGCCGATCGCTTGGCAGAATTGTTAGAGCAGGCGAAAGACAAGTAGTTCCATCCCTTAAGGATTCCATAATGCTGAGCTTTACAGCAGAAGAACTCACCGAAATTTGCCTAAGCGTCTTCCAGAAATTAAATATCCCGACAGCTGAAGCAGAAATAGTAACCAAGTCTATGGTGGATGCTAACCGCGTCGGACACGATTCACACGGTGTGATCCATCTTGCGAAGTATGTGCGTGAATTAGAAGAGGGGTTAATCCAGCCCGGTGCACCAACAGAGACCTTACACGAATCTGCCTCCATCGCGGTCTTAGATGGCAATTGGGGTTTTGGTCCTGTCATTGCGACGCGTGCCGTTGAATTGGCAATCCAGAAAGCAAAGCAGACGGATATAAGCTCGGTTGCGGTTTCGCGGTGCAATGAAACAGGAAGGTTAGGTGGATACGCCTGCCTCGCAGCAGATGCGGAAATGATTGGGTTACTCATGGCGAACGACCATGGCGGTGGCACGTGCGTCGTACCGCACGGTGGCGTTGAAGGACGGCTCTCAACCAACCCAATAGCGTGTGCGGTGCCTTTAGCCAAAACATCTCCGACGAGTTACGCCGAGGGGGATTCGTGCCGAACCGACATAGCCGAAGAACCATACAAAAAAATTGTGTTGGATATGTCTACGAGTGTTGTCGCATCAGGGAGGATCCGGGGCAAACAGCATCGGAACGAGGCACTCCCACACGGATGGCTGATTGACGCGGAAGGCGAGTCAACAACGAATCCAGACGATTTCTATGAAACACCACCCGCCGCCTTACTCCCATTCGGTGGAACGGTTTCGGCACACAAAGGATTCGGGCTGAGCGTCATTGTTGACATCTTGTCGGGCGCGCTCACAGGCGCGGGGTGTAGCAGAGGTGAGGATGCCCGTGTCGGCAACGGGTTGTTTGTGCTGGTGATTAACGTTGCGAGTTTTAGGGGGTTTCCGGGATTCAGCGCGGAGATAGAACGCTTTGTTGACTATCTCAAATCGGCGAAGCGCGCTGCTGGCGTTGATGCAATTCGGGTGCCGGGTGAACGCGGTTGGGAGACACAACGCAGACGCGAGCGGGAAGGCATTCCGATAGATGCCGAAACATGGGCACAAATTCAGGCTCTGTGAAAATCGTGCCACAATTCTTTTCTTATATTGCCCTCGTTAAACCAAAACGGTAGCCTGCATTCTCACTGCGAAGCAGGCGCAGGCGGGTATTTGAAACGCATGTGAGTGTCTGAACGCACGTGATTCCCCCGCAAGGAAAATTAAAAAGCTGTCAAGGATTCGCCTGTCTCTGGATGGAATAGGTGTGCTTTGTCCATATTGAAGTTGACCGTCACCAAAGCGTTGTGTTGCGGCATGTCGATGAGGTCGGATTGCGCGACGAAACTACTTTTCTCTGTCCGCAGGTATAAAAGCGCATGGTTTCCGAGCGGTTCAACCAGTTCTACTTGTGTATCAACGCGGTTGTTCCCGTTTTCACCGATGTGAATATCCTCCGGGCGGATGCCGAGCGTCACCGAATCCCCTGAA
>JAPOOP010000046.1 GCA_026713385.1 Candidatus Poribacteria bacterium
CCGCGCCCCGGCTTTCGCGGATTTCAAACCTGAACTTTCGGCTCCAGGTGCGACCCCTGAAAGATTGGCACATTTAAGGGAACACGGTTTTGTTATCATCAATGACTTTGTCGACAATCCGTGGATTCCGATCCTCCGAGAAGCAGGAAGACGGGTTACACAAGCCTGCGCGCCAGAGAACGCCTACGACGTTATCGACTGCTCAAAGGGATACGTTCACCGGGCAGGCGAGAACGAACCGTGGGCAATCCGAGGCATCATCCATCCAGCATTTCAAGAACCCACTTTCGCTGAATTTTACGGATCGCCAGATTTCACAGGTTTCGTCAAAGCATGGTGTGGCGTTGAACCTGAAGACCTTGTCATGACGAACATACTCCTCTGGTGCAATCCGCGTAAAAAAGAGAACAGACTCGGATGGCACAGAGACACAACATGGTGGGGCACTGGAGAGAGTTACTACTCACAAGAAAGTCGCCAAGAAGGTCCCGAAGCCTATTCCGAGGAGGTCGAACGGATCCGCTGGAAAGAAATTCGGGAAGAGAATGAGAAGCGAATTACCGAACGGAACAGCGTGGGTATGTTTTTGGCACTCGCGGACGACGAATGCCATGAACTCGTTCAGGGCAGTCATCATCGCTGGCGTACCCCGCTTGAACACGACGTGCTACTCCCACAATCCATGAAGGATCAGGGAGTTCCGTACACACCGAGTTGGAACGGGACAGATCCGCTCCCCGGACAGGTCGCGATTCGGCTCAAGGCGGGTGAGGCACTCATCCGTAACGGCGTGACCATCCATACCGGACAGACCGTACCTGAGCGTGAACGCAATACCCTCTCCATCGGTTGGTCGAAGTGGGGTGGTCCCTCCGACGAGGAACCGAAAGTCGCCGATGCCCGATTCGCGTGGCAACTCGATCCCGCCGTCCGTGAGGCACTCCCGCACGAATGGATGAAAACGGCGTGGGATCGCTGGGCGGCAAACCTCAAACTCGGTGATAGGCTTGAAGACCGCTACGCCGGCTTTGACATCCAACGCATCAAAGCAGGCGAAGTCGTCGGATGGCGAACCGAGTTGGAACGCCAAGCCGCTGCCGCAGGCGAAGTGTGGGAACAATACCAAACCGTATCCTAACGGCAAAAATATAGAGGCGGACCTTCCGATCCGCCTCTTTTGTTTGTTATTTATCGATCTTCCGTCAAGACCCCATGCTTAGCTTGGGGATGTAGACGGCGTATGGGTTTGTTGTATCAAAAAGATTTGACATTGACCTAAAATTGTGGTATAATTAAAGTATCAAGTTGGAAACCGACATGTATAGCGCTACCGCTTGGTAGCGTGTCGGTTTCCTACCCACTATACAGGGGTTAAAGACTTGAGACTTGATAGACCATGAAAACCTATAACTACCCGCTTGGGAAACAATCGAATACGATCCGCATTGGCAACTTGCTTGACGATATGTGGCAGGTGCATGACTACTTCCATAGGTGGCAAGACCAAAGATACAAAGACGGGTTGCCCTATGCCAACTATCCTGCTATGTCCGCACCCGTCAAAGAACTCAAGAAAACGACACACCCGCATTGGAATGCGTTGCCGAGCCAAGCGATCCAACAAGAGTTGAAACGTATTGATGAAGCCTACGTCCGCTTTTTCAAGAAGTTAGGCGGTAAACCGAGACGTAAGCCGAGACGTAAGTTCAAGTCTATTACCTTTACACAAGCGGGTTATGCGTTAAACGATAATCGTATTACGATAACCTTTCGTGAGTGGAATGCCAGAAAACAGATTTGGTCTTTTAGGCGTATTCCGTTCACATTTCATAAACATCGTGAGTTCCACGGAACTATCGCACGTATCACCCTCAAACGTGATAATTGCGGTGGCTATTGGATTTGTATAGTGACAGATCATACAGATACCAAAGAACTGTCAGCAACAGGTCAGAGAGTTGGGACAGACTTCGGCATGAAAGACGCATACTTGACGCTGAGCACGGGTGAGAAAATACAACACCCACAACCTTTGAAACACTCCTTGAAGAAACTTCGGTCTCTCAACAAAGCACTTTCTCGTAAAGTTAAAGGTTCTAACGGCTGGTGGCGGTGTGTAAGAACAATCGCGCGTCTGTATCGGAAAATCAGCAACCAACGTAAAGACTTTCACTGGCAACTCGCAAGTAAACTCTGTAAACGCTTTGATACGATAGTCCTTGAAACGTTAAACCTTGACGGTATGAAACGCTTGTGGGGACGCAAAGTCTCCGACCTTGCGTTTTACCAGTTTGTTGAGATATTGAAGTATAAGTGTCAAAAACATAAGCGTCAGTTCCTTCAAGTGGGTCAGTGGACTGCGACGACAAAACCGTGTAGTGAGTGTGGTTTTCACAACGAAACCCTTACGCTCTCTGATAGGCAGTGGACATGTCCTGCATGTGGTTCACACCACGACAGAGACATCAATGCTGCGATAAACATTTTGCGGGCAGGGATAGCCACTCTGTAAATGTGATATACCTGAGACTCGCTTCAGAGTTTCAGAGAATTGCCCGCGGGTGGAGCGAAAATAAGACGGTCATCTCTTAGAGAAAACCGCAGTCGCTATGAAGCCGAAGCCCCTGCCTTTAGGTAGTGGGTGCTATCACAAATGTGTAGGTTGGGTTGAGCGGTCAATGCAGCAGATTTACTATGCTTATCGGAAGAATCCTATTTCCCATTACTCCTTCGTGTAGATAGAATATAGCGAAACCCAGCAAACAACCCTCCAGAGATAAAAAGTGTTGGGTTTCACTCGTATTTCGGGAATTTTGGTTCCTGAGTGAATCTTAGGGCATATCTCTACAAGCGATCTTTAGTTAATTTCCATTCAACCCAACCTACAAAGAGTAAACGCTGATACTCACTAAGCCGGTGGTGCGATGAGACGCACAAACGACTGAGACACCTCGTCCAATTCCTCACGAACCGCTGGATCGAGTTCCCAACCGACACCCCTCAGTGTATCATCAAGCTGCTCAATCGTGTCGCTACCACTAATTGCGACGGTGACCTCTGGATGCGATAAAACCCACGCCACAGCGAGTTGTGCAGGCGTTTTGCCCAATTCTGCGGCAAGTCGCTTGAGGGTTACGATTACCTGTCCTGTCGCGCCA
>JAPOOP010000576.1 GCA_026713385.1 Candidatus Poribacteria bacterium
GCGATCGCTCGTGTGGCGTTGAAACGGTGCGCTTTCGTACTCGCCTCCGCCGTTTGGCTTAAGATGCCTTTCGGTAGGTAGATGCGTTTTCCTAACTCGGAGAGTAGTTCAAAAACTGTAGGAGCAGTAGCCCGCATTCGTTCGTTTAATTCAATTGCTATAGGATTTAAGTCTTGCATAGTTCCCAAAGCCGCTAAAAATATAATTGTTGAAGAATTGATGACGTTTAAGCATCTAACAAATCAATAACAGGTGTATAACACACCTCGTTTATAGTCGTGCGATTCATCGCACGTCCAAAACCACAACATCATTCATTAAGTATCATCTCCATGGCAGTGCAATCTAACACACGTTCAACGTAATTCATTGCCAATCTTACTGCAATTGTGGACTGCTACCAACTTAATGTCAACTATTTTCCGCCAAGACCCGTTATGCATTATATACTAACGAAGTGGTTTAAAAATAGCTGAGATAGGTTCAGCAGCGTGCATAAAAAGGAGTCCCTTTTGATGAAAACTAAATTTAAAACACTATGCGAATTAAGCGTTGCCCTCATGATGTGCGGATTGGTGATCTTGATTTACACTGGCTGTGGTGGTGGGGTATCTATCTCTTCCCCGTTCGGATTGACTCCTCCAAATGGTGCCGCCTATAACGATGTTTTCTTTAAGGATTATGGCACGAATCCATTTATTGATACAGAAGATGACCACCTTTCGACATTCGGTATGGATGTTGATACCGCCTCCTATTCCGTCACGCGGCACTATCTCCGAGACGGATATCTTCCGCCACCTGAAGCCGTTCGCGTAGAGGAATTTGTTAACGCTTTTGATTACAATTACCGACCACCATCGGCAGAAGCATTTGCTGTTCATATTGATGGCGCGCCCTCTCGATTTGGTGAAGGCAAACGGCTTCAATTGCTCCGAATTGGTATCCAAGGTCGCGTGGTTCCGGACGAAAACCGCAAAGACGCAATGTTGACCTTCGTGATTGACGTTTCCGGTTCAATGGACATGGAAAATCGGTTGGAATTGGTGAAACGTGCCCTAACGCTTTTGGTTGAACAACTCCGTCCGAGGGATAAGGTTGCTATTGTTGTCTACGGTTCTCGAGCACGAATCGTCCTGCCACACACTGGAATTGAAGGACGTGAAGAGATCCTTGCAGCAATCCGTTCTCTTGTCCCAGAGGGTGTAACAAACGCTGAAGAAGGACTTCGACTTGGATACTCGCTCGCCTTGCGCAATGCACGGGTTAATGGAATCAATCGCATAATTCTCTGTTCGGATGGTGTCGCCAATGTTGGAGAAACAGGAGCTGATGGTATACTCAGCGTAATTCGCTCCCATGTTGAAGAAGGGATCACATTGACAACTCTCGGATTCGGTATGGGTAATTACAACGATGTTCTCATGGAGCAACTCGCCAACAATGGTGACGGTAGTTACGCTTATGTTGATACCCTCAACGAAGCAAAACGCATCTTTGTTGAGAACCTAACAGGAACATTACAACTCATCGCTAAGGATGCTAAAGTGCAAGTTGACTTCAACTCGCAAACCGTCAGCCGTTTCCGACTCCTCGGCTATGAAAACCGTCGCCTCGACCATGAAGACTTTCGAGATGACAAGGCAGATGGTGGAGAAATCGGTTCAGGCCACAGCGTCACCGCACTCTATGAAATTAAACTTCATGAAGGTGCCAATGGACAATTGGCGACTGTCTTCATACGTCACGAGGACCCAGATACCCGTCGCATCTCAGAAATTAACGAGGAAATTTTTACAACACAGTTAAATAAAACATTTGAAGAGGCATCCTCTGAATTTCAACTCGCAGCGACTATAGCGGAATTCGCAGAAATTCTGCGCGAAAGTTTTTGGGCACAAGAAGGAAGTTTAGAAGCGGTATCGCGGAGTATTGAAGGTATCGCACCCCCAATTCACAATGAACAGATGAACGAACTCAGGCATCTCGTAAGTAGAGCAGTTCGCTTTAAGGCATCAGACATCGAATAAATAATAGGATTTACGCGAATTGGTGTAGCACTAAACTTCGCCAATCGCGTCTTGGTGTGCATCCGAATTTTGCGTAAGTCCGAAAATAAAAAAAATAATACGCACGGCGGCAATAGGAGCAAACATGAAAGCATTCCTGAAAAGACTGGTATTTCTCATTATCTTTATTCTTGCAATCGGTGCCGGTATCTGTGTCTATCTCCTCCAAGCCCCTCCGATTGAGCAAAAAAAGGTGCCGAAACTCCAAATTCACACACGGACAGCACTACGCGGAAGACCTACGGTTGACTCAAAGCCGATTGTGTATACCAAAGATGTTTATCGATTTAGTCTGGATCAACAATACATTAGCAACCTGAATAGCGGTAAATTGGAGCGTGAACTTTTATTTAGCGCGGGATTGGCGCATCGCGCAAGATTGAAAACAGACCGTTTGGACGCGTCTTTGAAAACAGGTACGGATTGGCGAAAGATGTTTGCGGATATGACAAAAGACATTCGATTCCGTCCGAGCGCATCTCCTATTGAAGTCTTGCTAAGTGGCGAAGAGTGGCTACTCAGAGATACCACAGGCGCTGCTTATACAGTTGTAAAAACCGATAGCAACGTCGAGGTCTACCTTCCCGATCTAAGAGAGGCGTTTGAGGCAAACAAAACTATGCCAATTTCACTCTCAAAGGACTTGGAAATCTCCATTAAACAGACAAACAGGCGATGGCTCATCAAAGATAACGGATATAAACAGGCTTACAGCGTTGTGAAGGGGGAAGGGAAACTCAATGTCTTTCAGCAATCGAAGTATGAAATTCTGACGTTTCTGTTTGAGGCAGATGCGACATCGCAGAGTTTTCTCGCGCAAGGAAAGTTATCCTCGGAATTGATCCGAGAATTTGTTACGGAGAAGATACCACTATCGCGGCGGGCACAGGTATCAGCACGTGAAGACGGCATGAGTTGGCAGGTAACCAATCCTCCCCTAAAATATACTATCCGAAATGAGAACAATCGATTGAAGGTTTATCTTAATCTTGAGAGTAGATGGCTCCGCATCAAGGTTGATGACACCACAAAAGGGTGGGTGCAAAGTGAGCGTGGTACTATTTTTGAACCACCTCCACCGACGCTTAGTTCACGTCAGCAAGCTAAGGAACGGCTCCTCGTACTCA
>JAPOOP010000106.1 GCA_026713385.1 Candidatus Poribacteria bacterium
GCGTCTGATATCCGTGTAGATGCTTCTGTTAATTCCGGTTGATAGGTTGCAAATTTCACCATATCACAATTGGCGAGTATTTGCTGCGTCCGTTCAACATAGGGCGTGGCTATTTCAGCACGTAGCATCGCCTGCAACAATCCGGTCGTTGTCAACTCCAACGCTGGAATGTGATAACGGGCACTGATATATTGACGGAGGACATACGCAATTTGCGTATGATATGTCTCCATGTTGCCACGCTTTAACCAATCGGAGGCTTCAATTGCCGCCAATTTCTCGTATGCCACCTCATGTGCCAACGATGTGTCATTCTCATTCCTTACGCGGATAGGCAGCGGCTGACGGCGTTTTTGGAGATAATACCACACCAAGATAACTACAAAGCCGAGTATCACTGTACCACTGATGAAATAAGGCAGCAGGTTCTGTGGCACTGCTAAGGGCGGTTTGATATCGCGTAGGTTTTGCCCTCCTACAGGACTCTGCATAAGTATTTGTATAAGTACAGACATATTTCTTTCGGAAAAGTGCGAAGGACAATCAGATATATCCGAAACCAATATACAACATCTCACTCAGCGAGAGGTGCAATCACTATCGACCTTGGCGAAGTAGGACAGACGTACTGACATACCCCACATCCTGTGCATCCAGCATCAATCACCTCTACAACGCCCTCTGATGTGAAGTGAATCGCATCCTCGCCAATCGGGCACGTATCCACACAGTAAGTACAATCCACATCTTTTGTCCGAAGGCAGGTTTCAGCACTGAAAACTGCCAAACCGATTTTAATGTCTTCAGCATAAACGGTTTGCAATGCCCCGCTTGGACAGACGTACATGCATGCCAATGAATCGCAGATGACACATGGCTGTTCCTCAGGATCGATATAAGGTGTATTCGCGATGTTAGACTGGGTGGTCTGTAAAGGGAAAATAGCGTTTGCGGGACAGTTCTTGACGCAATTACCACACCGATGACATGTCTCCAAGAATTCCGCTTCCGGTAACGCCCCTGGAGGTCGAAAAAGCGGACGGTTACTCGGTTCCTCAGCAGGCAGAGGGTCACTTATCCGGTCATCAAGGAATTCGGCAACCGGTTGGATGAGTTGGTTCAAGGCTTCCTTGAAAAAGCCGCGTCTCCCCGTTTCATCAGGCATTTTTAGGTTCCATCCCTGAGAGTCGTGCGTCGCGTTTGTACAGCACCTTACTCTTCGCTGGCTTTAGGAATCCGGTAGCAACATTTATGGCTTCCTTGCATGAGATGTTCCACTCGAACGACTTTCGCACCCAAGGATTGCCGGAAGAGTGCCGTTTCAATTTCGCAGACGCGTGGGTATTCTTGCGCGATCAAGGCAATAGGACAATTATGTTCGGTTAAAACGTAATCGTCCTCATTTTCATCAAAGCGCGCCATGTACCCTTCTTCATCACGGATGCGGGCGAGTTCCTTGACACGATCGGACAGGGACTTCCCTTGCAACCGCAGTTGATAGGTCTGCAACTGCGATTTCATGCGTCCTCGAAAGACTTTGTTGATGAAATCAGGTCCGTTGAATTTGGCAACTTCGTGCATCAATCCAACAGCAAAGTTAGCGTAAGTCGTCGGGAAGAGACTACTTGCCGCATCGGTCAATTGGTAGATATAAGGCGGACGGCCACGTCCCTGCTTTTCTTGATAGTATTCAACCAATCCTTCGGTTTCAAGTATGGCGAGGTGTTGTCGGATCCCCATCTGGCTGATATGCAAAGCATCTTTTAACTGACTAACTGTCATCCCAGCCCGCATTTTCAGCAGTTGCAGGATTCGCATTCGGGTTTCGCTCATTTCGCAATTCATCTGATTTCCTCACAGGATAGGCTTGCAAACAATTCTATATTCTACAATTTTTATAAATTATATCACAATTGGACTTACAAATTCAACACAATTCAACATACGTCACTTACCCCCATTTTTTTCTGAAGGCTTGTGGTGAAAGGTTTTTGTTGTAAAACGTGTGAGAAACTCAGTGGGTTTATGATAAAATACCTCCTTACAGCTACTGTTTGTAAACGGAGTTGACAAAACATGTAAGGAGGTATTTTATGAAAAAGACGTACCCGAAACGGGTAAATCCAGAACCGATGATAACACGTTTTGAAGAAATATTCAAATCTGTTGGTATGAAAAAGCCGATGTTCCGGAATCTGCTGTTCGTCATGATTGCGATCGGTGTTGCGAAAACGTTTCGGATCAATGAGATTGCGTCTCGGTTGCCTGTCGGTGTTGCCCGGGAGAAGTCGAAACAGAAAAGGTTTCTGCGTTTGCTTGAAACCCCGCTGCCGATTGATGCGCTCAAGGCAGCTTGGTTTGTGTCGGTGCTGCGCTGGTTTTTCAAGGATGCGGGGGATCATCTGTATTTGCTCATTGATGAGACGGATTTGATTGCTGGGTGGAAAGCGCTTGTCGTTGCGATCCCGTTTCGGCATCGTGCGATTCCTGTGTTTTGGTTCATCTATAGCGATGCGCAGATCCGCGCCGGTATCTATAAGAGTCATAACGAGATCATCCGATACTTCTGTGGTTATGTTCATCAAACAGTTTTAGGAGCGATGTCCCAGCCCCCCTGCCCTGTTTTGGTCTTTGACCGCGGTTTTGCGCGTGCGCAATACGTCATCAAGTTTCTCAAGGATCGGGATATTGCGTTCGTGATGCGTGTCCCGAGGCATGTCGGTATCATGCTTGATGGCAGCACGAAGAAACTTGATGACCTCAAAGGTGGCTGGTATCCACATATCCTGTATCAGGTGCACCAGCAGATACCGCTTGGACTTTATATCCTCAGAGACGATGCCTTCAAAGACCCGATGTATCTTATCTCCAATCGCCTCTGTGGTCATCAGATACATCACTGCTATAAACGCCGCATGCAGATTGAACACGGATTCCGAGATATAAAGTCGTGCTTCGGATTTGGCGAACTCGTCTTGAAAAAACCGACACAAGCCCGCCTGGATGTGCTTTGGTTGGCTGCCTGCCTCTCTTATGGATTGTTGTTTATGAGTTATGAGAAGGTCGCCTCTACACATTGGCAGAAGGCACATAATAGTAATAACAGAAAAACTTTTTCTGTTATTACTATTATCAAACGCGTTCTCACGGACTTATGGAACCAACACTTTCTGCTCTCCTTTTTCACGGAGATACATACCAGCGGGGATCCGCTGTCGCAGACGCTTGGAACTGACTGACTTTCTCACAGACAAACCTCACGGTATCAACTACAATCTACCCTCGAAAAAAAATGGGGGTAAGTGACAATTCAACATACAACTGGATACCCGGACTATTTTTTCTTTTGTCTATATATCGCTTATGTGATACAATTTTGTAAAGGCTTATCGCAAGCCGAGAGTAAAAGGACTGAAAGGAGAAAATGGAGAATGCAGAACGAACTCACCGAATCACAAATTAATTTTTATCAGGAAAACGGCTTTCTTGTCATTGAAAACTTTCTGGACACCGACGAATTGGCGGAGTGGCGACGTTGTACCGACGAATCTGTTGAGGAACGACTGGGAGGTTCAGTTAAATTTATGACCAACCAGATGGATGCCAAGCAGTTTTACGCACGCGTTTTTACGCAGTGCCTCCGTTTGTCAGACACACACCCTGGCATGCGCAAACTCGTCCATGATCCGAGACTCGGTAAGATGGCAACAGAGTTAGCAGGCGTTGATGGAATGCGAATTTGGCACGACCAAGCATTGATTAAACCGCCTCACGGCAATCCGACCGCATGGCACCTTGATGTTCCCTACTGGTCCTTTGATTCACGCGATGCTGTCTCGTTCTGGGTTGCACTCGACGATGCCACACTCGCGAACGGATGCATGTGGTATCTCCCCGGCACACATAAAACAGCCCGTTTTGATAACGTCGGCATTGGAATAAATATTGGTGAACTGTTTAACGTATACCCAGAATGGAAACAGATTGAACCACAATGTGCACCGTGTCCTGCAGGTTCTATCGCGTGGCACAACGGTCTTGTTGCCCATGGTGCCGGTGCGAATATGACGATCCACCACCGCAGAGCAATGACATGTGGTTTTATGCCCGATGGATGCACTTTCAACGGGAAGAAAAACATCTTGCCCGAGGACTATTTCGAGTCCCTTGAAATCGGAGATGTCCTTAATAACGACAAACAGAATACGCTTATTTGGCATACAGATCGGGATGCATAACGGGTAACCCCTGTGGTATTACCTGTACAGAAACAAAGATTGAACACAGCAGAGGAGAATTCGTAGATGGCAAAACAACCAAATATTGTGTTAATGGGAATCGATTCACTTCTCGCAACACACATGAGCTGTTACGGGTATCACCGACTGACAACACCTCACATTGATCGGTTTGCGGAGGGTGCTACTCTTTTTGAAAAAACCTATAGTCCGCACATTCCGACAACGAGTGCGTATGCGTCTATGCTAACCGGGTTGGATACATTTAGCACGCAGGTCGTCGCGTTACGGCACCAAGGACCGCTTCGCGAAGAGGTCAAAACACTTGCGGAAATCCTCGGGGACGTAGGCTATGATACCACCTGTGTCGGATTCGGTGGTCCAAGCGCACGTGGCTTCAATACCTATCTTGAATTCTCTGGATGGGGTCCCGACGAAAGTGGACGTAGCCCGAAAGCGGAAAACCTTAACAAAACAACCATCCCAGAACTGAATCGACTGATCGATCAGAGCGACGAAAAACCGTTTTTCCTATTCCTGCGCCACATGGACCCTCACTCGCCCTACCTACCGCCTGCACCTTATGAACGGATGTTCTATCACGGCGATGAATGCGATCCGAGCAATACCTCGATGGAACCGGTGATGGCGTTTAAGCCGTTTTGTGATTACTTCGCTTCATGGATGCCGCCAGGAATTACTGATAAAGATTACGTCATCGCGCAATATGACGGCGCGATCGCTTATATGGACGCATGTATTCAGAGACTCTTCAATGCGCTTGAAACGCGCGGTGTGTTGGACGAAACAATCATTGTCATCAATGGAGACCACGGCGAAACCCTCTATGACCATGAATGCTGGTTTGACCACCATGGCATCTACGATGTCACCTTGCATGTACCGCTCATTATCCGTTATCCAGGGCGTGTGCCTGCTGGAAAACGGGTTGACGGATACAACCAACACAAAGATCTCGTACCGACACTCCTTGAATTAGCAGACATCGAGACAGACATCGCATTCGATGGACAGAGCCTCACCCCGTTAATAAACGGCGAGATAACCTCCTATGACAGCGAATTCTATATCACAGAATGCACGTGGATGCGGAAACACGGCTGGCGCACACCTGAGTGGAAACTCATCGTCGCGCTGGAACCGGATTTCCACTTCAAACCGCCTGTCGAACTCTACAATCTTATCCAAGATCCCGATGAGAACAACAATCTCGTCGACGAACACCCAGATATCGTCAATGTGCTCGAAACACGGATGAAAAGTTGGATTCTTCAGCGGGAACAGGAGACAGGCTTGACGAACCCGATTATGACTCAGGGCGATTGGCACGGACACAAAGGTGTTGGTCCATTCAAGACCTCTGAACAAGCATACAATACGATGCACATCGGGGACGCGGGGGCAGCAGCACGTTTACAGGCGAAATCTCGCGAGGCGTAATGCCCGATCTTCAGGCGTAATCCTCGATCTTCATAGCACCCTAAAACGCAGCTCGTAATGAAATTATGCCTTAAATGGCATAATTTGTCTTTGCTTTACATTTGGAGAGCGGATTCAAGAAGACACGTCTAAGTTCAAACCCACATCATTTAACCGCAAGGAATAATTAGCGATTGGCAATCGGCAGTCGGCAATCAGTAAGCGTTTTCGGCTAACAAAGGCTTCCTCTTAAGGTAGCATCAAAGTTTGTAGCTCGTAATGAAATGGAGAGCGGATTCAAGAGAGGTAGATCAAAGTTCAAACTCACGTCATTTAACCGCAAGGAATAATTAAAAAATGCCAGATTATAGACGAGATCAGGTCTTAGAGCGCCTGAAAACAGAATTGGATAAAGACAAACCCTTACTCGCCGTGGGCGCGGGAACAGGTATCACAGCAAAATTCGCTGAACAGGGAGGTGCCGACCTGATTGTGATTTACAATTCCGGTCGCTACCGGATGTCGGGGTTCGGCTCCTGTGCTGGACTTTTGGCTTACGGCGACGCGAATGCTATCGTCATGGAGATGGGCGAACGTGAAGTTCTCCCTGTTGTCAAAGAGACACCCGTTATCGCGGGGGTTAACGGCACAGACCCAACGCGTCGGATGAGCAACTTCCTCAAACAGGTCCGCGATGTCGGTTTCGATGGCGTTAATAACTTCCCCACTGTTGGCGTGATCGATGGAACTTTTCGCGTAACACTTGAAGAGACAGGAATGGGGTTCTACAAAGAGGTAGAAACAATCGGTATCGCGCACGAGATGGATCTTTTCACTATCGTCTATGTTTTTAACACAGAAGAGTCCGAAAACATGGCGAAGGTCGGTGCGGACGTTATCATCGCGCACATGGGGACAACGATAGGCGGCACTATCGGTGCAGAAACGGCTTTCACGCTCGAAGATGCGGCGGTGCACGTGCAGGAGATTTGCGACGCTGCAAGAGCCGTGAACCCAGATGTCTTATGTTTGGCACACGGGGGTCCCATCTCAAAAGCACCAGAGGCGGCGTTTATCAACGAGAAAACAGACGCCGTTGGCTTCGTAGGTGCCTCCAGTATTGAACGGTTCGCCTGCGAAGAGAGTATTCCGCGGGTTACGGCTTCCTTTAAGGAATAGATACAAGATTTCCGCGAGTTTCAAGCAATTGCGAATTCTCCAGAGCAAAATTAGCCAAACCGGTAGCCTGCAACAACAACGCAGGCGGATATTTAAGAAGGCGTGTTAAAGCCCAAATCCTGTCGTTCTCCCGCAAGGTAAAATTAAAAATGGTCAAAGAAATAGAGATTTTAACTGCCGATGACACCGAGTTGATGCGTATCAGTCAAGAAGGGACGTTGTCCTTGAGTTTGAACGAGATGCAGACGATTCAGACCCACTTCGGAACCCTCGGACGCAACCCCACCGATGTAGAGATAGAGACCATCGCCCAAACGTGGTCTGAACACTGCGTTCACAAAACATTCAAAAGCACTATCCTCTATTCCGAAGAAGGCAAAGCACCAGAGCAGATTGACGGTTTGTTTCCAAGTTTCATTCAACGTGCGACCGAGGAAATAGCGAAACCGTGGTGTGTTTCTGTCTTTTCAGACAACGCCGGTATCATCGAATTTGACGAACAATTCAATCTCGTTTTCAAAGTAGAAACGCACAATCATCCGTCAGCGATTGAACCGTATGGGGGTGCGGGGACTGGGATAGGCGGCGTAATTCGAGACGCACTCGGCACAGGACTTGGGGCAAAACCGATTTTAAACACGGATGTATTCTGTTTCGGGATGCCCGATA
>JAPOOP010000043.1 GCA_026713385.1 Candidatus Poribacteria bacterium
TGTAAACGGCGATTGCCTTGAAATACAGGTGGAGATTGATCCGAAGGGTGCTGCGGAATTCGGTGTGAAGGTTCGCCGTTCTCCTGATGGTGAAGAGGAAACCACCATTGTCTATTCACCATCCGATGGATTCCTTAAGATTGACCTCACCAAATCAACTTTGGATGACGAAGTAAAATATTCGCGCCTGACACCACAGGACGAAGACGGCGGAGAACGTTATACAAATTCACAGGAAGCACCCTTCAAACTGGTTGAAGGGGAATCTTTAAAGCTCCATATCTTCTTAGATCGCTCAGTGCTGGAGGTTTTTGTTAACAATCGGTTGTGCCTAACCCAGCGTATCTATCCGACACGAGCGGACAGTCTTGGAGTCTCAATTTTCGCACACGGCGGTGAGGCAATTTTAAACGGTTTAGACGCATGGACGATGACACCAACGGTAGGGTGATCGTAGCAGAGGTTTTGTGTTTGCTTGTTTACCAGTTTTTGCAACGAATAGGAGGTTGTAGTTAAAAAATGAAATCCCAACAACTCCCCAGAATCGGTTTTATTGGACTCGGAAACATGGGTGGACGGATGGCGAAGAATCTTCACAACGCCGGGTATCCGCTCATCGGATATGATATTGATGCCACAAAATGCGCAGCACTCGCTGCGACAGGCGCAACCGAAGGTCAAGATACCGCCGAGGTTATCAAAAATAGCGATGTCATTATGACCAGTTTGCGTTCCTCTGATATTTTTTGTAGCGTCGCAGAACAACACCTAATTCCTAACGCTCGCGATGGTCACGTCTTTATTGATTTAGGGACAACAGAAGTAGAGAAAACACAGGACATTGCGATGGCATTTGCTGAAAGAGGTGCCATGCTGATAGATGCGCCGGTAAGTGGCGGACCGCACGGATCGGAGACAGGAACACTCCGTATCTTTGTCGGTGGCGACGCTGCGGTTGTCGAAGAATGCCGCCCGATTTTGGAAGTGCTCGGGGAACCGAAATATGTGGTATACTGCGGTCCGAGCGGTTCAGGGCAGATCGTTAAAGGCGTGAATCAATTGGCGATGGGACTCGGTGATGCAGCCTTCATGGAGGCAATGGCGTTTGGCGTATGTGCAGGCGTGGACCCAACCGCAATTCGCGAAGCGGTCGGTATGGGTGATGGTTGGCGTGGACAGTTCGATAGGATCGCCAAGCGTATTATTGATGGAGAAGGTGGAACACTCGTCGTCAAATACCCGGAATTGCCCTATTTCCTCGCCGCCGCAGAAGCCTCTATGTTTGAAATCCCATTGACAGAAGCACTCTACGAATTCTGTAAAAAAGGAAATTACGAGATGTTTGACAATATGAACCGTCCCTCGCGTTCATTTTGGAGAACATTGATAAAGGACGCAGACGCTGAACAGGATTAGCCTGCCTCAAAAACCTTCGACATTTCGACCTGTAATAACGTTAAAAGTTCTTTCTTCAAGCGAATAAGGGAGGCATCCGTGATGTTCCGAGGACGGGACAACGGAACAGGGAGTTCTGCTTTTAGCGTTGCAGGTCTGGCTGTCAGTATGTAGATTTTATCAGCAAGTAGAAGTGCCTCCTCAACATCGTGCGTGATGAGCAAAACGGTCTGTCGGCTCTCTGACCAGATGTCGAGCAGGATAGACTGCATGACGGTGCGAGTCATTGCATCCAGGGCGCCGAAGGGTTCATCTAAAAGCAGAATTTCCTTCCGAAATAGGAGGGTCCGAACGAGCGCGACACGTTGTCGCATGCCTCCCGAAAGCTGCATCGGGTAACTATGTTCAAATCCGCTCAATCCGAGTTGTACTAAACGCTGTTGTGCCTCTATCTCCGCGGTATTCAGGGGTTCGTCGTGAATTTCTGGACCGATGAGTACATTCCTGAGAACTGTCCGCCACGGTAAAAGGAGATCCTTCTGCTGCATGTAGGCGAAATCCCCTGTGTTGCCGTAGATGCGCTCGCCGTTGAGATAAATTTCTCCAGTGTCTGGTACAAGTAGTCCTGAAACAATATTAAAAATCGTGCTTTTGCCACACCCAGAGGGACCCAATAAAGCGACGAACTGCCCATCATCAACAGTGAGGTCTAAACCCTCAAGGACTCGTAATGGGTCGCCTTTCTGAGTAAAGGTTTGTGTTAAATTCTTTACCTCTAATTTTCCCATAAGCCTACAACAATTTTATTTTAACGTCGGGCGGTACGCTGACGGAAAAATTGAATAAGCGGTTTCACGTACGGTTCATCTGTTCTGATGTGAATAGAATCCACTTGATTTGCCCGGAAAATCTGTCGACGTTCTGCCTCGGCACGATGATTAAGTTCTGTATAGAGATGCCGTGCTTCCTCGGAGCGTGTATCAATAACGACCGTCTCTCCGTTCTCCGAGTCTTCCAGTTCTATGAGTCCGACATCCGGCAATTCCACCTCGCGCCTGTCCTGTAGGGTAATAGCAATAAGCGAATGCCGTTTACTGCTTAAGCGTAACTGCTTTTCATACCCTGTATCTTTGAAATCTGAGATGAGAAACACAACACTATGCGGCTTGAGCACCTGATCGACGAACGCTAACGCCGTTTCAATGTTCGTCCCGGGTTGTTTCGGTTGAAAATGGAGGATATCCCGAACGACGCGTAAGACGTGTCTTTTTCCCTTACGTGGCGCGACGAAATGCTCAACGGTGTCCGTAAAGCAGATAAGTCCGACTCTGTCGTTATTTTTGATAGCAGAAAAGGCGAGGAGTGCTGCAATCTCGGCAGCGATTTCCGCCTTCGTCTCAGCGATACTGCCGAAACTGGTCGAGGCACTCATATCCACAACCAACATTATCACGAGTTCACGTTCTTCGACGTACTTCTTGATATAAGCCTGCCCCATGCGTGCGGTGACATTCCAATCGATGGTGCGGATTTCATCGCCTACCTGATACTCCCGCACCTCATCGAAGGTAATTCCCTGTCCTTTGAAGACGCTTTCATACTCCCCAGCAAAGACAGTGTTAACGAGTCGATTGGTAAATATTTCAATACGTTGGATTTTTTTCAGTATCTCTTTTTCGTTCATAAGTCCTATTTCGTATGAGGAAAAGTGCTTGCTTAACTCACTGAACGCTATTATACTATCAGATTAGAGAAGGGAAATCAACGCCTTTTTTGGCTATAACAAAGCCATCCAATTTTCGATTCTCTATGTCTCTGAAACTGTAAGCGGCTTCCACAGAGTATGTAATCTTACGTGCCCCTATAGACTTAATCAGAAAACGATAATCTGACCAAGGGTCGGGTCATAGAAACGTTATAGTTAAAAATATGCAGAACATTTTTTTAGATAACTCCGCAATTGAAATCCATCGTGACATTCAAACGGGGAATATTCGTCATGTTGTCTTCGATTTTGATGGAA
>JAPOOP010000354.1 GCA_026713385.1 Candidatus Poribacteria bacterium
AGGTAAAGCTGCTCTTGCGCTCGTGTCATACCCACATAGAAAAGGCGACGCTCCTCTTCAAGGTCTGCTTCCGTGATATTCTGCCGCCACATCGGGAAACTCCCCTCCTCCATACCGATAATGATAACGACCGGAAATTCTGTTCCTTTCGCCGCATGCAAGGTCATTAACGTCAGCTGCTCAGTTTTGTCGTCGAGTTCGTCAATATTGGTGAGGAGTTTCTGATAATCCAGGAAGTTGATAAGTCCATGTTCATCGCTAATCAACTCGAAGTGGAGGACCGCGTTCATGAACTGAATTCGGCGTTGTCGCCAGTCAGCATCTTCTGGGAACTCGCGGACGGTGGCATCCTGTAACGTTTCTATATGTTCTCTCGCTTGTGCCGCCTCTGTGGGATCAAGGGGTAGATTCTCCAGTGATACGATGTTGTGTGTCTGGACGAAGCGTTTCGCGACATTCAAGAACATATCGGTCTCCGTTAAAGCGTCCTCTGAACGAGCGACCCCTTCGGTTTTCGCAAGGATACCAAGCCCAACAAACGGTAGCAATTCAGGGAGCGATTTCGCCTCACGTTTGTGAGCATCGATTCTGATGAGTTCTTTAAATATCTCTCGATTGACTCTGGTGTCCTCTAAGGCACTATGTAAACGTCCGTGTTCAATCTCAAATTTTTCGGCAAGCGCACCCATGCTACAGCGTTGTCGTGGGAAAAGCCTACGCGCTGTGGCGAGTGTATCGTAATGCGGTGCCGATAAATCCGTTTTCAAATACCTTCTCAGGTCTCGTGCAAGAATGGGATTGTCATATTCCGCTACATTGTGTCCAATCAGAATTCTATTCTGGATAAACCCGAGGAATTCAGGCAACACCATTTCAATGCCCGGTGAACTCTTGACGGTCTCTGTATCAATTCTGTGGATGCGCGTCGCTGACTGCGGAATGTGTCCCCCCGGCGGTCTTACCAAACGATAAAATCGCTCAACTTCATTCCCTGTTCCACCGAGACGGTGCGCCGCGATCTCAACGATTTCTGCCGTTTTCGGATTGAGTCCGGTAGTTTCCAAATCGTAAACGACCATATCTGCCATGTTTGGGGTTTCAAAACGATTCACAAGACGTTGGCAGAGTTTGAGTGCTGTGATGCTATAAATTCCTTCCCCTTCCAAGCGAATCACGTCCGTGTTTGCTACATCCGCTGTGCCGATGAGGAGTGTCCGTGCGTCCCGGGCACTTTCTCCGATTTCCTCAAAATCGCCGATAAGCAGATGTACCCCGTTTTCGTTCGGTTTAGGACTGTTTCCATCAGGCGGCAACAATTGGAGTTCTGCAGTGTGATTGAGATCAGTTTCAAGCGTTTGGTAGAGAATGTGCGCTGCACAGTATTCGTCAATCCCGTGGCTGGCGGTAATCTGAACCGGCTCACCGAGAGTCAGCGCGCTGTAGAGGACATCCTGTGCAGTTACCAGATTCGGCACCTCAGGTTGTTTTTCGATGATTTCCAGTTCTTTAGCGCGATACGGAGTCCGAGAGTGTTCCAAAGTATCGAAGAGTTTGGGAATAATTTTATCGACCCGCTCGCCTTCAATTTCAGTTGATAACCTCTCAAGTTGTGTCCAGAATTGACGGACATTTCGGCGCGTTAGGGGACCGACATCCTGTGGATACGCTTCGATATCTTTCAGAAGTTCCACAAAAGCAATATTTTCACGTTGTGCGAGCCACTTCAAGCGTACCCATGTTAAGTCGTCGATACAAGTTTCAGGGAAATTGATTGCGGCTTCCAAATCTTGCGGGAGTTGCCACTGGATGAAACGGAGATACGCCAGGATATTTTTGCTATTTCCTTCCGCGAAGGAGTGAGTCGGTTGAATGCGCTGGAATTGGATATGTTGCCGTAGCAATTGCTCTTCCAGAACGTCCGCGAGTCTGTGTGTGCGGTAAAAGATGGCAATATCGCGATAGGAGTAGTTGCGTTGCGTTACCAAGTTCTGGATGACGTTAATAATGCCGTGTGCTTCCGCTATAGGTGTGTCAAAGGTATAGTGGAAGATGTCACGCCCCGCGTCCTTGTGGGTTCTGAGGGTGTGCTGCCTTTGCCGTTCTGTATTTCTGGAGATAACTTCCTCTGCGGCGCGCAAAATTTTCTCGCTACACCGATAGTGGTCGTCTAAAGCAAGTTCTTTCGGATTGTAAGCAGTTCTAAAGTCGTCAATATACGCTGGATTCGAGCCGCGCCAACTGTAGATAGCCTGATCTTCGTCAGCGACTACCATGAGGTTATGTTCAGGAGGCGCACAGAGCAGTTGGAGTAGGTGATACTGCACACTGTTCACATCGTGGAATTCGTCAACGAGGATATGGGCGATTGCTTTGTGGTAGTCTTGCTGGACATCTTTCACCTGTTCAAACAACTCGACAGTCTTCACAAGGAGATCGTCGAAATCGAGCGCATCGTATTCCGCGAGTCTGTCCTGATAGTTTCGCAGGACGTTTCGGATATTTTCGGCGGTCTCCGGATCATGAATGTCCGAGGCATCTACAGCATCAACTGGATTCTCTGATTTACATTTGGCATTGCTCAGGATATTGCGCAGCAACCACGGTGGATAGTCATCGGTGTTGAGGCTCAACGCTCGGACGCTCTCTGTTAAGATCTCATCTTGGAGTTCCTGATCGAAGATAGTGAAGTTTTCGCTTAATCCGATCCGTAAGGCGTGCTTTCGGAGCACTTTAACGCAAAATGCGTGGAAGGTGCTGACTTTAATGTTGGAACCGTGCGGTTCGCCAATCTCGGTGTTGACGCGTTCCTGCATCTCTTGTGCGGCTTTGTTGGTAAAGGTGATCGCAAGGATGCTTTCCGCCTTGATGCCGTGTTCGCGAATCAGATAAGCAATGCGATGTGTGATAACTCTTGTTTTCCCTGTTCCGGGACCCGCAATAACGAGGAGGGGACCATTTTTGTATGTTACAGCTTCTCTCTGTCTTTCATTTAATTCATGAAGAATGTTCATCGGGTTTCCCTCCGTCCATTCTGTCCAAAATTTGTGTGTTTTTTATAGTCTGCGTGATATAATATTTATGTGAAAAAATAGCGGCTTTCCGCTATGAATTCGTATGATTATTATACCTTATTCAGCGCGAAAAAACAAGGTGTTTTGAGCAACAAGGAGGCTATTCAATTCTTGTGCTTTTGTGTTTGATACGGAAAATTCCGAGCACAGTTTGCTTTTACATTATAGAGATTTCGAGCAGGAATCTCTTCGTTTAGCGTCAAAAAATCTATGCAGAAATTTCCTCATCCTGAGCAAACTATCATAGACATTGATAAACTGGCAGGTTATTGCCTAAACCCAGAACATCAAGATGGTCGGCACAAGGCAAGAGTCTTTAAATCCACTTTAAATTTAGGAATAGAGGACGTTGAAGTCTTGAGAACTGCCCTGTTAAATGCAGGGCATGTGAATATGGCTATCCCCGCAAAACGTAATGTTTACGGCAAGAAATATACCATTGACTTTGAAATGAGTCATTCAGGACAAACAGCAGTTATCAGAGGTGCTTGGATTGTCCGGGATAATGAAAATTTCCCGCGATTGGTGACTTGCTATGTTCTTGAGTAAAGGAAAACATAATGAAATTATTTGATACTGTTGCGCTGATAGAAGATATGCCTTCGCTCAATTTATACCGCGGACAAGTCGGTACAATTGTTGAGGAGTACGAGTCCGGCGTGTTTGAAGTTGAATTTAGTGATTTGCAAGGCAGAACATATGCCTTAGAAA
>JAPOOP010000360.1 GCA_026713385.1 Candidatus Poribacteria bacterium
AAGGAAAACGCTGACAAAGAAGCAATGCAGCGGGCCTTGGCGCGAGCGATGTCGCATTTCAATACGCTTGATACGTTAGAAGCCGAGCAAAGGCAGCAGGCACTCATCTATCTGCTGTTGTTGATACTACATCGCCGTCCGGCAGAAGAACACGAAGAGTTGGTAACTGTCATAGATCGGCATACAGACGAAATGGAGGTAAAAACAATGGCACAGTCCATGGCTGAAACTCTCATTGAACAAGGGATTGAACAAGGGATTGAACAAGGGATTGAACACGAGAGGCGAGAGAGTACCATCAGACACATCTTGGTAGTCCTGAAAACGAAATTCTCAGCAGATATCGTGAACGTCTTAACACCCGCACTTGAGAACATAACCGATGTGGAACGACTCGAACGGTTGCTGCCTGCTGCTGTTGAAGCGCAAAATCCTGAAGCCTTTGCGCGTGCACTTCACGAATAGAGGCACATGGAGAACAGAGCAGATTCGGTACAGATTTCTTAGCTGCCTTCACTTTTGACATGAGACTTAGAGGTCTTATGAAAAGGGGAAAAAATCAAGAACGAGAAATAGAAATGCTTGACTACTCTGGTAAAATGTAGTATACTTAATACTATTCCAATATTCTATTGATAAGCGTGGTGTGCGTCTTGAAAATTCCGCGCGCCCCAGAACAACTTGATTAAACAAAACACTTAACAACTCTACGTAGCAAGGAGAATCACACAATTGTCAACAGAGTCATGTCCTTCAATGCCTACCGATGAAGATGATATTATTCATCCGCGCGTTCTCCCCTTCATATTTGTTCACCTCGCATGTTTTGCAATTTTCTGGGTAGATGTTCAACCCATCGACTGGATTATATGTGGTGTCTTATACGTTATCCGCATGTTTGGAATTACTGCTGGATTTCACCGCTATTTTTCGCATCGCTCATTTAAAACCAGTCGAGGATTTCAATTTTTTCTGGCGTTTCTGGGCCAAAGCTCAGCACAACGAGGTGTCCTCTGGTGGGCGGCGAAACATCGTCAACATCATAAGTACTCCGACACAGAACAAGACATACACTCTCCAGTTCAACACGGATTTTGGTATTCCCATGTCCTTTGGATTTTCTCTAAACGCGGGCTAACAGTAGATTACAGTGCAATTAAGGATTTCCAGAAATATCCGGAGCTCGCTTGGATTGAAAAATGGGAAAGATTCCCGCCATTCGTATTAGGTGTTCTCGTTTGGGCGATTGCAGGCTGGTCGGGACTCGTTGTAGGTTTCTTCGTGAGTACGGTGCTTCTTTTTCACGGAACATTTACGATTAATTCTCTCTCTCATGTATTCGGGAAACAGCCGTATGTCACAGGCGACCATTCTCGCAACAACCTGTTCTTGGCTATCATCACATTAGGAGAAGGTTGGCATAACAATCACCACCATTTTCCGAGTGCAACCCCCCAAGGCTTTCACTGGTGGCAAATTGATGTCACGTATTACATTCTGAAAATTTTGTCCATCTTTAGAATCGTTTGGGATCTACGTTTACCGCCAGCACATGTGGTTGAAGGTAGACGTAAACTGTCCCTAACTACTATTGAAAACGCAGCCCAACAACTCGCGGCGAGTTTTTCGATTGAACAAGTCGGCAAAACGGTTTTAAAAGCGTTGGCACACACGCCCAAGTTGGAAGAATTGCGTAACCGTGCTCGTATCGGTCAATCAGAAGTTGAAGCATTCCTCAAAGAGATGAAAATCCTTGAGTCGCCATCAATTGCAAATCTGAAACATCGAGCACAAAAAATGTTTGCCCATATCCCATCGTTAAATCCGATCGTTGAACGCGCAAATCAGATTCTTGTTCAGGCTGTTTCAGTATGGTTAGTCCAGAACGATGTTCACGAAATAGGGGTTGCGGTGTAGTGAAT
>JAPOOP010000255.1 GCA_026713385.1 Candidatus Poribacteria bacterium
AACTTCGGGAACTCGTTGAAAAACGGCAAGGAGATCTCCCTGAAAGTGCTGAATTAACGCCAGTTAACGACTATTCGGTTATCCTCAAAGAACGGTTAGGCATTCTTGAGACGAATGCGTTTTTCGGCTTGATGCTCGTTGTGTTAATGCTCCTTCTCTTTATCGGATGGCGGAACGCCGTATTTGCGGCACTCGGCATACCGGTTGCATTCATGGCAACCTTCTGGTTCATGTCTGTCGGTGGCTACTCACTCAGTGGCGTGTCCCTGTTTGGACTTATTTTAGTCGTGGGGATTGTTGTAGATGATGCTATCGTCGTGATAGAGAACATATATCGACATATTGAGGCAGGCGAACCCCCGAAAGTCGCCGCCATTCGCGGTGCCGAAGAGGTCGGGTGGCCCGTCTTAGCCGCCAGTTTAACGACCATCTGCGCATTTGGTCCCCTGATGTTTATGTCCGGCGTTCCTGGACAGTTTATGCGGGTTGTCCCAATCATGGCGATTCTCGTTCTGTTGGCTTCACTCTTTGAAGTGTTCGTGATTTTACCTGCGCACGTTGCCGAGTGGGGCAGAACGAAAACCCAGACAGGACGGAGCAGGTTTGAAAATCTCCGCACTCGATCACCGAATACCTTTGCCCTCAGTGCCTATATCATCGGCTTTTTCGCGTGGTTCGGCACGGTTTTTGACCTTATCCGGAACCGATATGTTAGAATCTTGAAGGTAACGATTCGGCATCGGTATGCTTTTGTAGGGAGCGTCCTTTTTATCGGCTTAATCGCCTGCGTTGGCGCGTTTGTAGTTCTCGACAAGGAACTGTTCCCCGGTGAAGATTTCCCACAATTCTACGTCAAAGCCGAAATGCCACCCTCTTATGGCATGCAGGAGACAACAGCGGTCGTCGCACAACTTGAAGAAGCCGCCAAAACACTTCCGTCAAGTGAAGTCGCTGCAATTGTCAGCAACATCGGGTTACACACGCCGACCTCGGGTATGATGGAAGGCGTTACCTATGGATCCAATTTCGGTGAGGTTATCGTTGAACTCACACCAAAACAGGAACGCACTCGCGGTGTGGATGACATCATCGCAGAACTGCGGACGAAAACCACAGGTGTTAGTGGAATTGAGGAACTGAATTTCATCACACAGGAAGGCGGTCCCCCGACAGGACAAGACGTTGAAGTGAAAGTAAAGGGACCGAGATTTGAACAGCTTATTGCACTCAGTGATACCCTTAAAGCATCCCTCTCGCAAATGGACGGTGTCTACGACATTCGAGATGACTTTCGTACGGGTAAATCTGAACTGCGTATCTACCTGAAACCGGAAAAGGCACATCAGTACGGGTTAACCACATTCCATGTTGCGCAAACAGTGCGCACTGCTATTGAAGGTGCCAAAGCGACAACTTATCGTGAAGCGGACGAGGCAATTGATGTCATCGTCAAATACCAGGAAGACACACTCGGAAACCTTGCAGAACTGAACAATCTGTTAATCGCAACCCCTACCGGTGCGATTGTTCCACTCAAGGATGTCGCCGATATCACAGAAGAAAAAGGCTATTCCGATATCCGTCGATTCGATGGGGAACGAGCGATTACAGTTTATGCCTCCGTAGATAGGGCAAAAACCACACCCTTTAAGGTAAATCAGGCATTAATCGGTACATTCGCTAATGTCGAATCCCTATATCCCGGATACCAACTCGATTTTCGAGGGCTTTTCGATGAGATTATAGAGTCCTTTTCCGAGTTGTGGAAATTGTTCATTGTAGGACTGTTGTTAATCTATGTTGTGTTAGGAGCACAATTCAAATCGTTCGTACAACCGATTATCATTATGTTCGCTGTTCCGTTCGGGATGATAGGTGCGATGGTTGGGTTGCTCCTTGCCAATGCGACACTTAGCATGGTCGCGATGTTCGGTATCGTTGCGCTCTCTGGGATTGTGGTGAACGATTCAATTGTTCTCATCGACTTCATTAACAAGAACCGAGAACGGGGTCACAACAAGTGGTATGCGATCCTGAAAGGTGGGTATGTCCGATTACGTCCGATTATTCTCACCTCACTGACAACAATTATCGGACTCATTCCGATGGCAGTCGGTCTCGGTGGAAAATCGCCGATCTGGATGCCGATGGCATACACAATTATCTTCGGGCTTTCGCTCGCAACCACCATGACACTATTTGTCATGCCTGCCCTCTATGCCATTACAACAGATATACGCGGACTTGTCTTGAGAAACCCAGAGGAACGTTTCCAAATCGTTTCGGATGAAGAACTGTTGGGTGTTGCGGTCCCGGCTGATGACTAAATAGAATAACAAGGCGAGGTTTCCTGCCCTCGCCTTACACAATTTTTGCCCTTGTGAGACGAAATATCTGCCAATCAACGCAAAGTCTAATCCGATACAATAAACCCCGATCGCCATGTCCATCCCCAAGATATCCGTAAACAACCCGGTTTTAGCGAATCTTCTGATGATTATAATCATCGTTTTTGGGTTGTACGCATGGATAAACCTACCACGGGAACTCACCCCAGAAGTCTCAGTCCAGAGCGCAGTTGTGACAACGCTATATCCGGGAGCATCCCCAGAAGAAGTTGAAAAGCTTGTCACTGCTCCTATTGAAGATGCTATTGAGGAGAACGTCAACAAAGTTGACTTATTGTTTTCTACCTCTTCAGAGGGTCGTTCTGTTATCTTTGTCGATTTTGAGGAGATAAGCGACCGGGATTTTGACAAGGAACTTGAAAACCTACGCACCGCTGTCGAGCAGGTAAATGAGTTGCCAGAGGAGATTTTAGATGATCCGAGGGTCGCAGAATTTGATATCTCATTTGGTTTTCCTATTTTAACGATTGTTGTAGGTGGGAATATTACGGAAACGCAGATGCGGGATATTGCTGAAAATCTCAAAGATGAAATCTCGGACATCAAAAACATCGCCTCTGTCCGAATGGCAGGTCTCCGTGAGAGGGAAATATGGATTGAGGTGAACCCGGATAGATTAAAGGCATATCAACTCCCAATTTCAGCGGTCATTACCGCGCTGGGAACAAACAACTTGAATCTCCCAGCCGGCACAATGGAACTGGGAGGCACAGAATTCATGATCCGAACGATGGGAGAATTCACCGATTTGGACACTATTGGCGAAACTCTCATCACTGTTCAGCCGATAGGTACGCTTCTCCGTCTGAAAGATGTTGCAACGATTTCTGACACCTACGAGGAGGTGCGAACGCTATCGCGAATTGATGGACAACCTTCGATTAGCCTGAGTGTGCAAAAGAAGACTGAGGGGAACACAATTGCCTTAGTTACTAAACTTCGAGAATTAGTCGCCAATCGGAGAACGGATCTCCCTGAAGGTGCTGAGTTGACGGTTGTTAATGACTATTCCGTTGTTCTCAAAGAACGATTGGGAATTCTTGAAACAAATGCGTTTTTCGGTTTGGTGCTTGTTGTGCTAATGCTCCTTCTCTTTATTGGATGGCGGAATGCCCTATTTGCGGCACTCGGCATACCGGTGGCGTTCATGGCAACGTTTTGGTTTATGTCCATCTCTGGTTATACACTCAGCGGTGTCTCCCTGTTTGGGCTTATCTTAGTCGTTGGCATCGTTGTAGACGATGCTATCGTTGTCATAGAGAACATCTACCGGCATATTGAGGCAGGTGAATCACCGAAAGTTGCCGCCATTCGTGGTGCGGAAGAGGTCGGTTGGCCCGTTGTAGCGGCAAGCTTGACGACAATCTGTGCTTTTGGACCGTTGATGTTTATGTCTGGTGTTACTGGACAGTTTATGCGGATCGTGCCGGTTATGGCGATTCTGGTGTTGATAGCATCTCTTTTTGAAGTCTTCGTAATTTTACCAGCACACGTCGCCGAATGGGGAAGAACCAAAATTCGCACAGGACGCAGCAGGCTTGAAAACCTCCGAACCGAATCTCCAAACGGTTTCACCGTCGGTGTCCGCATTGTTGGCTTTTTCGTGTGGTTTGCCATGTTTTTTGAATTAATTCGGAACCGATATGTTAGAATCCTGAAAATAACCATTCGACACCGATATGCGTTTGTAGGTAGTGTCCTCTTCTTCGGATTGGTTGCATGCATCGGGGCATTC
>JAPOOP010000042.1 GCA_026713385.1 Candidatus Poribacteria bacterium
GGAGTTTCGTTATAAGCTGGTCCGCCACTATAGTGGACAACGCAACGATCCAGAAGCGCAGCAGGAAATGGTTCGACATCTGCAGGAACTCCATACCCGTTCACCAGTGAATGTCGTCGTGCTGCTGAAACTGACACAGGGACTTTTGGCGCAGGAGAAACTTGAAGATGTCGAAAATCTTTGTCAGGAATTGACGCTCCTTTTAGGTGATACTGACCCAGAAAAACTGAAATATCTAACAGAAGGAATAGCCGCGTTACAACAGGGCGACCTAAAGATCGCTACGCGAAACATGCGAATTTTCGAAAACGTGAATCGGGCAAGTCCACGCTATCAGCAAGGTATTGGCGAATTGGTCACCGATATTCTTGGGCATCCGATAGAGACCTTTAGCCCAGGATTTAAAGCTCGGGTTGTAGCCAAAGAGACCACACCGATTACAGTTGATTTTGTGGATGTTACCGAACAACTTGGACTTGGAGACGTGAGTACACCTTCGGAAGGCCCCACGACTGTATCTTTAATTGACTACGATAACGACGGGAATCTGGATTTATATTTGACATCGACTGGGGTACTCCTTCGGAATACAGGTGAGAGGTTTGTGTCTGTTCCACAGTTCCAAGAAACTTTAGATTCACACACTGTCGTATTTGCGGATCTCAATAAAGATGGGATACAGGATTTCCTACTCCAGACCCACGAGGAGATAAGATACCTACGAATGGATGCAGATGGAAATTGGGAAGCATCTTCATTCGTTCAAAATGAACAGACATCAGACGAAACCGGCGCACTTCTCCCCGTTGATTTTGACCACGACGGTGATCTGGATCTCTTTTCGGGTCGAGCCAATGCCACAATGTATCGGAATAACGGCATCGACAAGGATACAGGCAAATTAACGTTTACCGATGTTAGTAAGCAAACCTTTGTGACGACAGATGCGGATAATGTGCCTTTCGTCCAACGTACACCTGCTGAAGCAGTGTCCGCCGATTTTGATGACGACGGGGATATAGACATCTTCGTAACACATAAAGGAATCGGTTGCACCCTTTACGATAACCTCCGCCAAGGGAAACTCCGGGCGGTTTCCAACGAGACAGGGATTCCTCAGGATGTCCGTTATATAGCGACGGCTGCCGGTGATTATGACAATGATGGTGACATTGATCTCTTCTTGGCTACAGCAGTTCATATCCACCTCTATCGTAATAGAGGAGATGGGAGTTTTGTTGATGCGCCGAATTCAGAGGCAAGTGTCCGAGATTTGCCGCCTGCTCTATTGAGAAATTTGGATTACGAAAACGATGGGTTTGTTGATGTATGGGCTGCCGGACGAGAGGGTATGTTCCTGTTTCGGAACGATGGGACCGGGACTTTTATGGAACCGTATCCCTTAATAGAATCGGTCACACCGGCGGGTGATCTGATGCTTCAGAGTGCTATTGCTGGTGCAGTCGGCGATTATGACAATGATGGCGATCTTGATCTCTTTTTTATCAATACTGACGGACAACTGCGCGCATTGCAAAACGAGGGTGGGAATCAAAACAACTGGATACAGGTGCGGTTGGAAGGTATCACTGCGGGAAACAACAAAGTTAATAGAGACGGCATCGGTTCAAAACTGGAAGTGAAGGTCGGGGATCTGTATCAGCTGCAATATGTAACGGGACAGGTATCCCATTTCGGATTGGGAGCTAATGATGCCGCAGATGTCGTTCGCGTCGTCTGGACAAACGGTGTTCCACAGAACATCGTGACACCGCAGGCGAAGCAACGTATTCTGGAAAAACAGGTCCTAAAAGGCTCCTGTCCATTTCTATATGTTTACGATGGCGAACACTATCAATTCGTCACGGATCTGCTCTGGCGGGCTCCGTTGGGACTCGTTACATCGATGGGATTCGTCGCGCCTGATGAGACAAAGGATTTTGTGAAAATATCGGGAACGCAAATACAACCGAAGTCCGGCAAGTATTCCATTCAGATTACGGAAGAATTGTGGGAAACTGCTTATTTTGATGAGGTTAAGCTAATTGCGGTCGATCACCCCGTAGGTACTGATATTTTCGTGAATGAACAGTATACACCGCCACCCTTTGCAGAGTTCAAAATCTATGGTGTCGCAGAGAAACGGTTCCCGAAAGTTGCTGTGGATCATCATGGCAAAGATGTGTCCGATGCGTTAAAGGCATTTGATTACCGCTACGCCGTTGAACACGCACC
>JAPOOP010000041.1 GCA_026713385.1 Candidatus Poribacteria bacterium
GTCAATTCTGCTAAAATAGCGGCGTTGGGAACAGTAGAGATTCCAAGCGACTATCCACGTATCCTTCTAACCAACGCATCCTAATGTGTTGAAAACGCTACAGGAGTATCTCCAGCCATGAATCGACACGAACAAGAGGCAATTGTGAACGCAGCAGCGTTGCAAACCGTCTGTAGCCAGCTTTACCAAAAAGTAGGTGTTGCCCAGTCAGATGCCGATACCGTCGCAGAAATGCAGGTTCTGATGGATTTACGCGGCGTTCATTCGCACGCGACACGCGCTGTGCCGCGTTATGTCCGAGGCATCATCAATGGTGATATAAATCCTATACCTGAACTTCAAAGACTTGAAGATAACACTGCCTCTGTCTTGTTAGACGGGGACCGTGGATTAGGGCATCTTGTGGGTGTCCGCGCAATGAACATCGCTATTGAGAAAGCGAAGTCCGCTTCGATCGGCGTAGTTATCGTTCGGAATAGCAATCACTTCGGGGCTGCTTCCAGTCATGCGATGCGAGCCGCGGAACACGATATGATCGGTTTCGCAACCACTAATGGACTCGGCGTGAATGTTGCTGTTTTCGGCGCAAGAAGTACTTCGATCGGGAATAATGCGCTCTCCTTTGCCATCCCCGCTGGTGAAGAACCGCCGATCGTGTTGGATATGGCGTGTGGTGCTGCCGCCGCTGGACGAATCGGAACCGCAAGGTTATACCAAGAAAAAATCCCGTTCGGATGGGGACTGGACGCAGATGGCAATGAAACCGATGACCCTGGGAAGGTTGCTGCTATCCTACCGGCTGCAGGTCCCAAAGGTTCAGCCCTCGCGATCGTGATGGATGTCTTATGCGGTCCGTTAAGCGGTGGACTGATGGGTATCAACAAGCACTATCAGCCTGGAGATGCACCACGAGAGAAACGCGTATCAGCACACTTTTTCTTCGCTATCAACATCGCCAGTTTCACCTCTATTGTAGAATTCAAGGCTGAAATTGATCGGCAGATTCGGATGACACGTCAAGCCACACCGCGTAGCGGATTTACGCGCGTTACCCTCCCCGGCGAGATTGAGTGGGAGTTAACCCAAGAACGCCGCTCGAACGGGATTCCACTTCATCAAGAACCGTTGCAGGAACTTGAACAACTTGCGGATGAGTTAGGTGTTGAAATTCCGTGGGACCGGGTATAATTTTAGTGGTAGATAGCGCAGCAATATAGCCTGAACCGTGGATAGTCACATAAGGCATATCCAAAGTAAAATCAATCAAACGGATATTATTTTAAAAATACGAAATGTTGTGTATAAATTAACTTATCGTTTCGTTGTTTTTTACTAATTCCGTGAGATACGTCGCTATCAGGAGATCCTTTGTAAGTAGGGGTCGTTAGATTTAGAGATTCCTCCTATGGGAAAACTGAATAACTTTGGAACAAAGAGAAAAGATTTGACATTCGTTAGGAAATTGGATATAATTATGCTTTCTTATTTGCCACCGAGTGTGGTTGAAGACAATATACAACCTTTCTATGATTTGTGAAAAAATGGAAACCGTCCATAGGTTTCTAAGGACCCTACTGTGGAGGTAGTTATGCACCTAATTACACTAAACCCATGGTCAGAAACAGACATTCTTGAAACAGTCGAAAACAGCCTGAAGATTAAAAACCATCCCGAAAAATACAGACATGCTGTGGGTGGGAAAAGTCTCTGTCTGCTTTTCCAAAAAACCTCCACACGAACGCGCTGTGCCGGTGAAATCGGGATAACACAACTCGGCGGGCATGCCCATTATCTCGATTGGCGCACCACAAACTTTGATTTAGCCGACCTGAGCGACGAAATACGTGTCCTCTCAGCGTATGTTGATGTTATCTTAGCCCGGTTCTTAAAGCATTCGGATCTCGCTGAAGCAGCAGCAGCAGCAACAGTCCCGATGATTAATGGTTGCTGCGACAGATACCATCCAACACAAGCCCTCGGTGATCTGATGACGGTCCAGGAGCACCTCGGTAGACTGGAAGGGGTCAAATTATGCTTCATCGGCGTGCATAACAACGTCTGTAATTCACTGATTGCCGCCGGTATGAAGGTAGGCCTTGAAGTCACCGTTATCGCACCAGAAGTGAATCCCGTTGCTGTTGACAAGGAACTGTGGGAAGAAGCCTCTCGCAAAGGTCTCTATAAAACGCTTGATACCAATACCGAAGTGGTAGAGAATTCACTGGAAAAAGTGATTGCCGAAAGCGATATTGTCTATACAGATACATGGGTGGACATGGAATTCTTCACGGATCCGTCTTTTGCAAAGGAGCGGAAACGCCGATTAGAAAAGATGATGCCGTACCAATTGAATGTGGAACTGCTGAAGCAACACGAGTGCCGGGTAATGCACTGCCTTCCCGCACACCACGGGTATGAAATTTCGGGTGAACTCGTCAACGATGAACGTTCAATTATCTTCGACCAATCCGAAAACCGTCTCCATAGCATGAAGGCGATCCTTCTCAAACTCCTCGCGCACTCCTAAGCCTGAGCCAGAATTTTGACGAATATTGGAAGATTTCAATGATTAATAGGAGAGCAGCAAAACCTCGGAGTCTAATTATAAAGAACGCAACCTGAAACGAACTTGGAGACCATCGCGACCAACGTCCGAGGGAACCTGTGAATATACGAAAAGGTACCTCCTCTGAATTCTTAGCCAGAACGCGTAAGCCCAAGCATCGCACCGGGCGAGTCTACGGAAAAGGACATGAAAACTCGAACCCATCTCACCGAACCGCAAGGAAAATTAGAAGTACTTGAATGTAGTAAGTGTAGTGAAACCTATGATCACCTGACACCACAGAATGTCTGTGCCACTTGTGGGAAACCGCTACTTGCCCGTTACGCGCTTGAACAGGTAGCAGAAACATGGGAACGCGACACGCTCCAGTCAAGACCTGCTTCACTCTGGCGTTATTGGGAACTCCTACCCATATCTAATCCAACCGACATGGTGACGCTTGGGGAAACGATGACACCCCTCATCCATACCAAAAGGTTGGGAGCAACGTTCGGACTTACAGAGGTATGGGTGAAGGATGAATCCCGATTACCTACTGGAAGTTTCAAGGCGCGCGGTTTGGCTATGGCAGTCTCCAAGGCAAAAGCACTCGGGTTAACGCAATTAGCGATCCCCTCCGCTGGCAACGCTGCGACTGCCCTCGCACTTTACGCCGCTGCCGCAGGTATATCAGCACACATCTTTATGCCACAAGATACGCCGCCTTTCAATAAGGAGACGTGTCAACTCGCTGGTGCAAACGTCACACTGATTGACGGTTTAATCACGGATGCAGGCAGAATTGTCGCAGAACGGAAGGAACAGGAAGGCTGGTTTGATGTGTCAACGCTTAAAGAGCCCTACCGCGTGGAGGGCAAAAAAACAATGGGATTTGAACTCGCGGAGCAATTCGGATGGGAACTACCGGATGTTATCATCTATCCTACCGGCGGCGGCACAGGTATTGTTGGGATGTGGAAAGCCTTCTCGGAATTAGAAGCGATCGGTTGGATAAGCAAGAAAAGGCCTCGGTTTATCTCTGTACAGTCCGAAGGATGTGCCCCGATTGTTAAGGCATGGGAAGAAGGTGCTACTGAAGCAACCCCGTGGTGTGATGCACATACTATTGCCAGCGGTTTACGGGTTCCACAAGCAATCGGAGATTTCCTCATTTTGGAGGCAATTCGTAAAAGTAATGGTGCCGCGATTGCTGTCACGGACGCTGCTATCCGTGAAGCAATGCAACTACTCCCAACAACCGAAGGACTTTTGACATGCCCTGAAGGTGCAGCAACAGTCGCAGCACTCAAACAGCTCGTCGCGAATGGGATGATTGAGGATGCCGAACGCGTTGTGCTCTTCAATACGGGCGGTTACCAGTCGTAAACGGAAAGTCCCAATTCCGAATCGTACCTACTTTTTTTCAAGATAGTCGTAGGTCGGTTGTTTCGCTGTTTTTGCTTCAGATGCCTTCGTCTTGAGATGATACCCTATGTCGTACTTGCGGACGGATACAATCGGATAGGGACCGTCAAATCCTGTGATTATACCCTTTACCTCAACTGGTTTATTGTTGTTTGCGGCATCAATTCGCAGCTGGTCAAACTCAGGACTCGCGCTGAAGACGAACTTCTGCTCCTCGCGCCCCGCGGTCATTGCGTGATGGATATGAGACGTATCAGGCCGCCAGCGTCGCCATGCAGGAACGTTTCGGAGATAACTCCGGGCGAAGCCGGGATGTGCAAACAGGTCGCCGCGAATGGTAGCCTCGGTATTAAGAACACGGGAGTGTCCAATGCCATGGCGACCCCTGAAACGTGAATCGTTAAGTTGGCGCATGATGTCATAGACATCAAACGTGTGTGTTTCACTGTATTTAGAGGGACCCTGCCTCGGTTTGACTTCCACAAGGGTCGTGAAAAGTCGTTTTCTACCGTGTTTGTCAACGGGCGTGTGGAATGTGATGTCCTTTGGATCCGCCCAAGGTTCCAGTAACCGTCGAATTTGCCGTGCATCGGCGTTACTGACGACATCGGAAATCTCCAGCTTTAAAACAGCGACTTCAGCCATGCTTACCATGCTGATTCCAACAAACAGAAGGACCACCACAAAAGTTAGACAGTAGAAATGTGCGCGTTTCATTCTGCTTCTCCTTGTTCGTAAGTTTTCTTCCTTATACTATTAGACACCACTCGGCGAAAAAAGTTTCAAAAAAAGTTATAGAGATCTAAGTTGATGACATCTGTAGGGTCGAGTCGATATAACGAACCCCTTCATTTGAGGGTTTAAACGATGAACGCCACAAGAGAGTTTACACAGGACAGTTTAAAAAATCGATCCGCTCCTTATGCCTCTTGTAATTCACCAAATACCATCGTGAAACGATGAGCAGAACCCTTATCGTTAGGGAACGGTTTTACGTTGAAAACTCGCTAACCAACTTAATTCGACAATGTAGTACAACACTGGCAAGACGATAAGCGTCAAGAAGGTCGCAGTTATCATTCCGCCACTGATGACGATTGCGAGTGGCTTCTGAAGTTCCGCCCCAGAGCCGTGCGCAAGCGCAAGAGGCAACATCCCTAATCCTGTAGTTAAAGCCGTCATTAACACCGGGCTAATGCGTTCCTCAGCACCTTTCATCACAGCATCATAGAGCGACATGCCTTCTGAACGCAGCGTATTGATGTGTGTCACCAAAATAATTCCATTTCGCACAGCAATACCAAATAGCAGAATGAAACCGACCATCGACGGAATACTCAACACACCGCCGGTAAAGAAAATACTGATAACACCACCAATTAACGCCAAGGGCAGATTGAGCATTACCAACAATGAAAGCCGAAATGAACCCATCGCCAGAAACAACAGAACACAGATGCCGATAAGGACAAAACCCGTCTGAATCAGAATCTTCCTTTGTGCCGCCTGTTGGCTTTCAAACTGTCCACCATACGAAAGAAAATACGCTTCGGGCATCTCAATACGTTCGTCGATCTCCCGCTGAACTTCTGCAATGAAGTTGCCGAGATCCCGCCCCCCTTTGCCACCTCGGACGTTACACTGAATGACAATACGCCGAGAAACGTTCTCACGATTGATGGTATTTGGTCCATAACCGAAACTAACATCGGCAACCTGTTTTAGTGGGACGAACGCGCCTGATGGAGTTCGGATTTTTAAACTTTCGACGGCTTCAACTGTGTTGACGAGCGTCGGATCTACTCGAATCAAGAGGGCATATTGGCGTTGTCCTTGGATGACCTGACTGACCAACTCCCCTTTGAAGGCAGTTTCTGCAAAATGCGTCACATCTTCGACGCGTAAGCCGTAGCGCGCTGCTTCAAGCCGTTTAACTTGGATCTGAAGTTGCTCCACCTGCACTTGCTGTTCCACCTGTAAATCCGCTACGCCTTCAATTTCCGAGAGGACCGTCCGAATTTCCTCCGCCTTTGCCCTAAGTGTATTGAGATCTGTCCCAAACAATTTCAGTGCTACTTGTGCGTTGACCCCTGACAGTAAATGGTCAAGGCGATGCTGGATCGGTTGACCGACAGATACCAGCACACCCGGAAAGTTTTCAGGAGACAGCAGTTCACGAACTTCCGAGAGGAGTTCTGCTCGCGTTTTCTCTCGTTCATCAGGCGGGATAAAGTTCACAAGGATCTCATGTGTGTTTACGTCGTGGGCATGCTCATCTGCCTCTGCTCGCCCGGTGCGGCTACTCACGCTTGTGACTTCTGGGATCGTCAGGAGCGTCATTTCCATCTCTCTACCGATACGTGTTGATTCTCCCAACGAGGTACCTGGCGGTGAAAAGACACTGATAATAAACGTAGCTTCATCCATTACAGGCAAGAATTCACGTCCCAAACGAGGAATCGCTGCTACAGTCAACACCACCAACAGTAATGCAAACGCTACGACTCCCCAACGCAATCGCATAACCCAAACAAGTGTGGGGCGATAGGCACGTTTAATCCATACAACCACCGGACTCTCTTTTGAAGGACGCGGTTCTGATTCAGATCCATCCGATGGACGCCGTCTTTGGAAACGAGTCAACAGCAAGTCACTTAACACCGGAACGACTGTGAGCGCGACGAGTAGCGACGCTGCCATTGAAATGACAACAGCCCAGCCAAGTGGACGGAACATTCTGCCCTCCATACCACTCAGGCTGAACAGCGGCACAAAAACGAGGATGATAATCAACGTTGCAAAAACAATTGAGGTACGAATCTCTTCACTCGCCCGCTTTACAACCTCCGATGGTGTTTCTTCAGGCTCCACGCCCGTCCAACGAAGATGAAAATACTCTTGTAATCGTCGGAAAATATTTTCGACATATACAATCGCATCGTCAACTACCATTCCGACCGCAATCGCCAAACCCGCGAGTGTCATGATGTTAAGGGTGTCACCCTGAGAAAGAAGAGCAATAACGGCTATAATCAGGGAGAGTGGGATCGCCGTTAAGGTAATCAGCGCGGTCCGAATGTTAAAGAGAAAAATAGCCAGAACAATAACGACCAAGATCGCGCCATCGCGCAATGCCTCTTTAACAGTGTTAACAGCACGACGAATTAGGTCTGCTTGAGCATATTCAACTTTAATCCTTACACCTTCAGGCATTGACTGCTCCAGTGATTTCAACACGGATGTCACTTTGTCATTAAGTGTCATCGTGTTGACACCGGGTTGCTTGACCACCTTGCCCAAGACGGTTTCTTTTCCATTGTGACTTCCCGCGCCACGTCGGATTTCTGGAAGCGATCCGATTTTCACCTTGGCAACATCTTTAACAAGAATCGGTCTGCCGTGCGTTCGCACATTAACAACGACGTTTTCAATATCAGAAACCGAAGAAATTCGTCCCAATCCCCGAATCATCAACTCGCGAGCGTCTTTGATGAGGAAGCCGCCTGCGGAATTTTCGTTGCTCTTCTCAAGCGCAGAAGCAACGTCCTCGAGTGAAAGATTATAACTTATCAATCGCTCAGGATTGACGAAAACTTGGAATTGCTTTACGTAGCCACCGATATTGATCACATTGGCAATACCACCCTGAGATTGCAGTTGGTAACGAATTACCCAATCTGCGAGGTCTCGCATTTCCATCTCGTCAAATTTTCCGGTTTCATCAATGAGCGCGTATTCTATAATCTCACCCAAGAGGGAGGAAGTCGGCAAGATAATTGGCGCGTCAACGCCTTCGGGTAAACTCGGGATAACCAGTTGGAGCCGCTCAGAGACCATCTGTCGCGCGAGGAATACATCCGTTCCCCAATCGAATTCAACGAACACAAGCGATAAACCAATTGCAGAGGAAGATCGGACCCGTGTCACATAAGGCGTACCGTTCATCGAGCTCTCGATAGGCAACGTAACTAAGGTTTCCATTTCTTCAGGCGACCACCCGTGTGCTTCAGTGAGTATAGTAATACGAGGTGGATTGATGTCAGGATAAACATCAATCGGTGCCGACTGAAACATCCTAAATCCAACGATGATTACTGCTACCATACAAGCAAGTGTCAGAAGTCTATTCTTGAGAGAAATCTCGGTAATTTTTGACCACATTTTTTAATCTCACTTCCGTTCTAATGGCTATCAGTAGGCTGGCACTCGTATGGCTGCAAACTGCTACGCATTGTCCCGTAAGCCTTTATGGGAAATCTGCGTAGCGCACCACCACGAATGAGTTACTGACAGCCGAAAGCCATTCTAATGGGGATGCCCATGTGCACCCATCACTTCGGAGACATCTTCTGTTGCTCTCAACAACTGATGTTGCCCTTGCACCACTACATACTCCTCTGGAAACAGCCCTTCTCTGATTTCGATATACTGGTCGTCTTTCGCTCCTACCACCACTTCCTGCTTGGTGTAAGTCTCTCCCAATTCAACAAAAACAAACCGGCTCCCTCCATTTTCAAGCACGGCGTTCAGTGGAACACTCAATACCTCGGCTCCTTTTTCCAAAACAATTGTTTGTTCAGCAAACATCCCCGGTTTGAGTTTATGCGTGGGATTGTTGAATTCCGCCCAAAAGTGAACGGTACGTTCTTCTGGGTTCATAACACGTGAGATATGTGAAATTCTTCCAGTAAAAATTGCTTCTGGGTAAGCAGCGACGCGAGCACGAACCTCACTACCTATCTGCCACTTGTTCTGAAGGAGAATAAGTGCGTCCTCATGAACCTCGCCTTCAACCCAGACAAGGTCGGTGTCGAGTATTGAGAAAAGCATATTGCTTTTTTCAACCGTCGTGCCGAGTGTCACATGTTGCTTAATGATTTGCCCGGAAGCAGGTGCAGTAACATAGAATATTGGAGAGGGTTTTCCGGTTTGAACGACCTTGTCTATGTCGGCGAGTGTCAATCCAGACACTTGAAGTCTTTGCCGAACCTTATTGAAGGTAATGACAGCGTTACGAAGTGATTCTTCCAGTTGAAGGACTCCCTCAAGTGCCTCTGAACTTTCCACAAAGGCGAGGTAATTTTCAATCAATTCATCGGTGGACAAATCGCTGAAGGTGACAATAGTTTTGGTCTTAGTCAGGTTTTCGAGAAGTGTTTCAGTGAGACCGGCAGCTAAGGCGCGTTGTTTGTTTGCTGCGACTTTGATAGCCGCGATTTTGTATGCCGCTTCTGCCTCTATCAATTCTGTTCCTTTTCCACTGAGCATTGCGTATTTTTCCAGTAAAGCTTCTGCATCTAATTCGTTACCAGTCATTAGCGAGAGGATGGCAGTTTCCCCACTGTCGTGAAGGATCTTATCCAACGTTTGTTTGCTGACATCAAGGATTTGGAATTGCCGCTTCGCATCTGCCAGTTCACTGTGTCCTTTTCTGTATTCTGCCTGTTGTGCAATGAGTTCCTTCTGTGCCGAAATACGTTTTTCTGCGAGGACTTCAGTTCTCTTGAGTGTCGTCTTTAGCAATCGGAGTTCAACGTCGGCTTTAACCAGTCTAAACCGCATCTGTTCCAAAGCTGAGATAACCTTCGTTATAGCAAGCACTTTGCGTTTTTCAATCGCTATCTGTAACTCCTGCAGCTCGGAAAACGATTGCAGATAGTCGATTTGACGGGTCTGCAATTCCCGACGAATTTGCTTGGCGAAAACCTCTGTCAGTCTCGCCAATTTGGATTCCAATGATTTCTTTTGCGCTACGGCTTCAATCATTTCAATCTGCGCCATTTGCAAGTCAAGGCTCTCTAATTCGAGTAGCAAATCGCCTTTTTCGGTAAATTCACCGACACTGGAATGGATGCGTTTAACGATACCGCCGATCCTCGGTGTAACAATTGCCTGCCGTTTGGGATGGGCTAATATGTTACCGTGAACGTGCACAATCGTCTCAATCGCGCGGAGATCAACTTCAGCAGTCCTCAAACCGATATTGGCTTTTGCTTTATCAGTGAGCGTTACTATGTTTCCTTGAGAGTGTGTGTGATTGGTGTTATCGTCCTGCCCCTGTGTATTCTCCGCCCAAGTTAATGTAGAAGTGAGGTTTAGCGAAACCAAGCTTCCTATCGTAATTGCAAAAATTGTAAAAAATAGTGAAAAGTAAAAATAACGTAACATCTTGATTTCTCCTTTTTTAAGAGGAACTATCGGAAACCGTCAGTTAATCATTGTAGTAGTTCCATGTTTTTACCTACCACAAGGTTTTCTGGTTTATGACTGATCGCTATTGCGGATGATGACTGACCGCTGATGGTTGACCGCTAATAGGTGTATCTATAGTGGCTTCAAGTTGAGCCAGTGCCTTGTAGTACGCCGCGAGTGCGTTAAGGTAATCAAATCGTATTTCAACAAATTCGTTCTGCATCAAAATAACTTCCAAAAGTTTTGCTTCACCTAATTCGTAAGCAGTCCGCGTTAGTTTGAGGTTTTCATTGAGCAATTTTACTGAATCACCTTCATAAAACTTGAGCGTTTTTTCAGCTGTCTTGAGGGAGAGGAACGCTGCCATTACCTCTCGGCTAATTTGTCGTTTTTGGCTGCTGATTTCGATAGCGTCTACCTGTTGTTGCGCTTTTGCTGCATTAATCTCATCACGGTTCCGGTCGAAGAATGGCAATGGAATCGTAAATTTTACACCAAGTGCTTTCTCACTTCCACCGCGTTGGGCAAGCGCACCGACACTCAAATCGGGGATGTTCGCGGCTTTTGCGAGTCGGAGTTCGTTGTCAGTCAACTCCGCGTTTAATTGAACCGATTTTAAGTCGTTGCGACGCTTGAGCGCATGTGTCTTCAGGGCATCAAGCCTCAATTTTGAAGACGCATCTGGCGTAGTTTGTGGGTTTCCAAAACTTGCTGTTGAAAAGTCGGACAAACCTCCGACAGCAATACGCGCCGTTTCAAGTGGGGTGCCCATTAAGGCGTTCAGTTCAAGTTGTATCAGTTGCGATTTACCTTCTAACTTTACCGCTTCACGCAGTGCCGATTGCAGTTGAATGTTTGCTAAATTCGCCTGTGTTACCGAAATATCGCCAGTTTCAAACCGAAACTGAGCAATGTCGGCAATTTGTTCGCTGTGTTGGATAACTTCTTTGACTAACTTAAGTTTTTCTTGGACAATTGCCAATTCATAAAAAGCTATTTTGACCAATTTCGTAAGCAAGCGGGAGGCTTCGGCAAGCTCAGCGTTTACCTTTTCGAGATGGATCTTCGCAATTCGTCTTTGATGTCCTCGCTGTCCGCCGAGTTGAAACGATTGGGTAAGTTCGAGTCCTTGATTGCTGTCTATTCCTCCAGCGAATTCGGTTTCCAATTTGGGGTTATCAAGCAACGCTATGCCCTCAATTCGAGCGCGGGCAACTTTAAGTTTTTCACGAATCACGTTGAGCTCTGGATTGTCGCGCATTGCTGTCTGGGTTGCAACCTCAAGTGAAACCTGCCCTTCCTCATTTGAAAAAACTTCATTTGAAAAGGCGGACGGCATTTGCCACACGCTTAATGCTAACAGACAAATTATGCCCATCATGAAGATGGAGTTGAATGTGAGTTTCGTACGCAATGCTTTCCTCCATATAAAATAAATGATCTTTTGTATATGACAACTCGACTTGATTTTATCCTGCTTCGCAGTGAGAACTAAACAAAACCTGCTAAATATAATCGTGCATGATTACAATAGTCGACACAGGACTAAAATATTTACAAATCAATGGGAATTAATGCTAACTCTCAGCGCACCGAGCGCGATGAAAGTCGCTGTAAATAGAAAGGGGTGTGGTTTAAATGAGGAGTGTCGTGGTCCGAAGATATACAAGGGTTGGAGCTATTACTGATGGAATATCCAAAAAAGGGGTATGTGTCAGGAGCGTGGAACCGTTTGCTTGGTGTGCTCTGAGCGTAGTTACGGAAGCAGGGTGGTGTATTAATGCATCTTGGATTGGAGCAAGATACGGTTCGGTGTCTAAAGAGACAAAGATAGCGAGATCAAGACACGAACCGCAGTGATTCTCTCCCGCGGTATCCGCAGTAATCACAATCTCTGTGTGCCTCTCGTGAAGATTGTGCGCGTCAGTGCATCGTCCATTGACTGCGATTTCAAACCCAACATGTCCGTCCATGCCAATGCACAAAACATAGTTGGATAACTGCATCGGAACTATGGAAAGATAAATGAGTAGCCAAATCAGAGGAATGGCAGATCTATTTTTATTCGCTGAGATAAATTCCATTTTTCTTTTCCAATCCAAAAAGTGATATAAGTCTTTAAACGCATCCAGTGAACTGTCCGATCCAATACTTTTCGTTTAGTATACACGACTTTCTCAAAAAAATCAAGAAAAAAGAGAAA
>JAPOOP010000093.1 GCA_026713385.1 Candidatus Poribacteria bacterium
GAATCCTAATCTGCGGAGGTGATGGTAAGCGGCGAGTTGGATGTCTTTCGCGGCGTTTTGTGAGACCTTTATAGGGAAGTAAGCGAACCCAAGTGTAAAGAGGTACATGCCGAATGCGACCAGCATCCAGAGTCCGCAAGTAGACAGCAATTTGTCGGCGTCTTTTGCGAGAAAGACGTCATCAATCAGAATCTTTTCGATCCACGGGAGAACGATGAAACCACCCCAGTAACCGAGCTGGCAAAGAATGTAAAGGGTTTGGAAATGCCAATACGGTTTTATGTATGACAGGAGCCGCAGAACATCTTTCACTTCATCTTCTCTTGCGAATTGAATTCATGACTATTTTAACGTGAGTTTGATAAATATTTGACTAATTTTTTCAATAAAGAGAACCCTTTTGGTATAATGAAGTTATCAACCCTTCACCCCAAAAGGAGTTCTCCAATGAGTATTGTATCACTTTTCTGCGAAATAGACGACTTTTTTCTTAAATATGAGGTTTCCTATATCTGCGAACACTGTCTTCCGAGGGAGGTAGGTTCTGAACCCCGGGGACGTCCGAGACAGCCGCATCCGAGCGAGGTGATGACGCTCCTGATCGCGTTCCATCAAAGCAACTATCGGACGTTTAAGCACTTTTATCTCAAACATGTCTGCGTCTATTGGCGTGCCGAATTCCCGCATCTGGTGAGTTATACGCGCTTCGACACGCCTGCGGGTCTGCGATAACAGGCGGATTGCCTCGCATCGCGTCTTCGCAGATGTTGCGGAACGCTCGAAAACGTCTATGGGGTGGTTTTACGGGTTTAGACTTCACCTCGTTATCAATCACACCGGGGCTCTCTTGGATGTCGCACTGACCCCTGGAAATATAGATGACCGAAAACCGCTGCGAACGTTCGCAGAACGCCTTCACGGGAGTCTCTACGGAGATAGAGGGTATCTCTCCAAAGCCATTCGCGAAGCACTCCGGGAGCAAGGCGTCAACTTGGTTTACAAAGTCCGTAAAAACATGAAATCCCTGGACCTATCGGTGTCCGATGAGGTGCTCCTGAAAAAGCGGGTGCTTATTGAATCGGTGATTCGGGAACTCAAGACACAGATGCAGGTGGAACACACGCGGAAACCTAGAAGTTTTGAAAACTTCCACGTCAATGTCTTCTCTGCTTTGATTGCGTATCAGTTGTTGGAGAACAAAACCGCACTGAACATCCATGAACTTCAGCAAACCCACGATTTGCAGATGTTGGATACACCATAAACTTTTTTCAAACTCACGTTATAGAAGAAAAATACCAACGGAGGTTTAACGATGAACATTTTGACCGGTAGAACCGCATTCATCACAGGCAGTGCTCAGGGAATCGGCTTAGGGATCGCTAAAGCCTGCCTGAAGGAAGGGATGCAAGTCGTGATCGCAGATGTCAAAACCGAGCAACTCAAAGTAGCGGAATTAACTTTGGACAGCCCAGAAAATGTCCTCACCATCGAACTGGATGTGCGTGATCGAGACGCGATGGAAGTTGCTGCGGATAAGACAGAGGCAGCGTTTGAAAAGGTGCACGTCGTCTGCAACAACGCTGGTATTGGTTCCGGGGGACCTGTGATGTCGGTTACATGGGAAAATTGGCAAGCGTTGGGTACACATCTGTTCAATCCGATTTACGATGTTCTGCCTCCCATTCCTCCCATGTCGGTTTGCTACCTTCAGTGAGTACGATAAGCGGCACTCTACCACCACTCAGAGCTTTGTTTTTCACGAATTCGGCACCCTCGCGCTCAGCGGCTGTCAAGTCTGCCCGATCAGGTGTGGGAAAGTAGCGGAAGTCGATGCTCCAACGGGATTTCCGCGTTGTGTTCACTTTACTGGTATGCACACAAAGGTTTGACATGAACAAAGCACCGCCAGGTTTGAGGGGGATAGGCGTTGGCGTGCCACGGGATTCAACATCCTCCTCCATCCGGATGTTTGAATCTGTACCTCGCGCGCCGTCCAGTAAACCCCAACGGTGACTACCCGGAATGACCCAGCAACACCCATTTTCGACTGTCGCTTCCACCAGCGGGACCCACACCGTAACCATGTGGAGACCGCCTGTGTGCTTCTCCTTCCGCCCGATGGTTGACTGGTCGAGATACTGGCTGTCTTGGTGCCATGGAAACGAAGTAATCACGCTTCCGGGGAGTTTCGTCCGTAACGCAGGCGTGCCGATATTCGAGACTTCAGTACCTAAAAGAAGGCGAAGCACATCCAGAACACCAGGGAGGTTGTAGAGATCGTAAAATTCACGTCCATACATACCAAAAGACCAGTTGCGAGGCACTATATCCAACTCTTCGCAGATCGCCGCATAACGCCGCTCAAAGGATTCGTCTTCATAGCGCGACGATAGCTTGCCTTCACTATACAACTCACGGCTGTACGCATCAACCTTCGCCTTGATGAAATCTCGAATGGGTTCTAAATCCCTATCATCAATAAGGTCTCTGACCACCACATAACCATCACGTTCATAAGCGGTCTTAATTGCCTGATCTGCCATTAGTTAATCTCCTTATATCACTCAACCCATAGCTCGTAATGAAATGGAGAGCGGATTTCAGAAAGAAACCTCAAAGTTCAACGTCACGCTCTCTAACCGCAAGGTATAATTAAAAACCTTCCGTCGCTGTTGCACAATCTCAAAAAACATGCTATCATGAATACTTAACAGATGCAATACAATTGAACTTTCCTAAC
>JAPOOP010000060.1 GCA_026713385.1 Candidatus Poribacteria bacterium
GGAGGTGTTATTTAAAGTTCCGAAACCCGAATCGTTTGAATTTACGCAATTATACTGCTTCCAACTCCGAGAAACATTCAGGTGGAAAACCGTGGAATGGGAATACGGGACAGAGAGTCGAGTCGCCACTCAGTCAAAAGAGATGTGTAACTATGCACAAATACTCGCTGACCTATACAGTTCCAAAGTCAGGCTCTTACAGATTACAGGTAAGTCAGCTGAGGGTGAGTTTAAAACAAATGAAAAATCTTGCGTCCTACTCGGTGTTTATAATCCTACTAACTTAGGAGGTTGATAATGAACTGCCACTTGGTTGAAGACGGTTATCGATTTCTTGTACATAAACAAGGCTGCTCCCTCGTGGATCCCAAACGGGATTCATCGCCGCTTTGCCTGCTTCAGGAACAATTTGCTCCAATTCAGTGCCATCTCGATTCACGACATAGATAGTTTTTTTATCAACAAGGCCGAAAAGTCTACCGTTTGGTAAAACATGATTCAACCAAGAAAAGGCAATCTTCTCACCTGTCGCAGACCAAGCTGGTACTCGTTGCCACGGCATAGTATCTTCCGGGAGAACTCGCTTTTGCCGTCCGGTCCGAACGTTGACGAGGGTCAACCGATCGCTTCCGAAATCGCCTCTCGCAAAGGCTATCTCTGCCCCATCAGGAGACCAAGCTGGATCGAAGCCGTTTACCAATTGCTGTTCTTCTTGCTTCCCTAATATTGCAATGTAAATGAACCATCCACGAACATAGGCAATCTGTTTGCCATCGGGAGACCACGTTGGATATTCTCTACGCGCCGATTTCTTAAACACTCGCCGAACGTTTGAGCCATTTGCATCCATCAGATAGAGATCACGATTCCCAATAGTTCATTCATCAGTTCCCTTTTTTTCTATCGGACTTGAAGCGTGTTGATATTACGTTCACAATAATTTACCAGCAGGATAGAGAAAGACTATGTTTTCGATATATCCTACTCCCGTTTGAGCTCTCCCCATGTTGTGGTTAGCAACTGAGGTTGTGGTGAAACTGGCAACGCATACGCCGGATCAAACCAGTTCCCACCAAGATTCCTTGGACCAATATGTGTCAACTGTGTCCGAATCCCGCTGTTCACATCAACTTTGAAGATCTGCAGAAAACCATTAATTTCCTGCGTATAAAGGACTTCCTTTCCGTTAGGCGATAACACCGGATAATCCGCTCTGGGGCCTGCTTCATCAATGAGTTGTTTGAGATCAGTGCCATCCCGATTTATAATATAGATGGTAAGATTCTTGATCCATTCGTTATGGAGATCCCGATCCAATACGGGTGGTATCTGATGCTTATTCCAAGCAAAAGCAAGTTTATCGCCGGCAGCCGACCAAGATGGATAGTATTGCCAATTCATAGCTTTCTTGGGTAGAAGTTGTTTTTGCGCGCCTGTGTGGACGTTGAGTAATGTAAGTCGACCATCTATAGCACAAGCGATTTCTGTCCCATCCGGAGACCATGCCGGGTCACGTCCCTCAACGAGATGCTCTTCTTCTTGTTCTCCAAGGGTCGCAATGTAAATAGTGGATATGAGTTTCCCCCAGTCCACGTTCGTGTAAGCGATCTGTTTTCCATCGGGAGACCATGTCAAAGAGTCTCTATGCGTTTCTCTCTTGAAAACGCGTCGGACATTGGATCCATCAGGATCCATGAGGTACAGATCGCGATCGCAAACGTCTCCTCGGTTCCCGCCGCGATCAGAGACGAAAAGAATCTGCTCACCGGTCGGTGACCAGACGGCACCCACATCGTTTGCGCGATGTTGTGTTAAGTTCACCTGTTCAGAGCCATCTGGATTCATGATGTAGATTTCGTAATTGTTATCCCATGCGGTGGAGGTAAACAAGATTTTCGGGGTCGTCGGGGCTTCTGCGTAAACCTGACCCGCCTTTGCACACAGTAGTATCAGACTGGTTATAGAAAAAATGAACATACGTTTCATAGGTGTGTCTCCGATAATTACAAAAAACGTAATACACACAGTGTGTGGGAGCGTGCGGTAGTAAAACCACCACACGCTGGAAAGTCAACAAGATTATGACGGTCTACCCACAATCTATATTGACATTATTAATAACAGGTACCCCACCCAGCGATAAAGGGACCACGACATGCCTTTGGCGCCATGCAGTCATCGGGCTCATCACATAATCCTGCGGCGGCATCTGGTGTTCCGATGATTGCCTGCGCGAGCAGGACGCTGCCGGTCGCTATACCGAGGGTCAATGGGGATTTTATCCCCACTTTGCCTTCTTCGGAGTGGACGAATTCGCGGATTTTACCGCGGAGATTCTTTTTCATTTACGTTCACCTCCTCTCTTTCTACCGGAAATCTCGCTCCGGCGGGATTCACTTCCCAATCGTAGTTGGGAAACCATCTCCAACGAGAAGGGACGGTTTACAAAAGCCCGCTCCTTGTTGGAAAAACTTGTAAACTGATTCAAGTGGGTAAATATCCATTTTTGTATCCAAGCGTTCCAAGTCGGCTATACCTGAAAACCTATTCCCGTTTGAGTTCTCCCCATGTTGTTGTGAGTAGTTCAGGTTGTGGTGAAACCGGCAACGCATACGCCGGATCGAACCAGTCCCCGCCGATATTCGCTTGCAAAATACCTCCAATATGCGTCAACTGTGTCCGAACCCCGCTGCTTATATCGAGTTTGAAAATCTGTAGAGAACCCTGAATTTTCTGTGTATAAAGGATTTCTTTGCCATTCGGTGATAAC
>JAPOOP010000059.1 GCA_026713385.1 Candidatus Poribacteria bacterium
ATGATTCACCTCAAAAAGAGTTTGGTTTTAAGGTGAAGTATAGCAGAAGTCGCGTGATATTTCACGCGACTTCTGCTTATGTCAAGATATTAACATCTGTGAAAAAATAAAACAAAAAAACTAAAACTGAACCCCTCTGGCTGACCGCTATAAAGCCCTTGACTTTTTTCACGAGATGTGTTAAAATCTTTCTAATAAAACTTTGTCTATCTAACCGGTGGAATTCTCAAAACGGATTGCGGGCAAAATCTACAAACAGAACGGAGAGACTAACATGCAACGCATTGAAGTTACCACTAAGCCGAACGGCGCGGGACGTAATTGGTTGGAAGTTGGACATTTTGAAACAGATGCACTTGATCGCAAACAGTGGATTAAAAAGAACGTACCGCATCAGGAATCGAAGTTAACTGTTGATAGGCAGTACTCTGCCCGCGGTGAAACGATTGATTGGATCGTTATTATTCCTGAAAATTATCCCTTTACGCTTGTCAAAGTTAATTACGACCGTCTCAATCCCAAGGAACTTGAGGTGCTCTGGGATCCGAATGGAACCTCGCAATCTCAATCCGACGCTGCCCGTGAAGAAAAAATTAAGCGAATCTTTGAACTCGCCGATGGCAATGATGAACTCACCGAGTTGCTAAAAGAAATTCTTTAAGCATATCAATTAGCAGTAATGCGTAGACAATTGTAGCATTATACAGTTCTGTCGTTAGTTGTAGCCTGCAACATCGGCGCAGGGTTTTTGCTTGGGTGTTTCTTCAAGATTTAAGGAACGCCTCTGATAGTTCTAACGCACGTCCTTTCTCCGCAAGGTAAAATTAAAAATTACCAGCCATATCGCTCCGGTCCCCAAGGCTTCGATACCAATTCCTGTTTTGCCATGATCATCGTTTTGCTCGGCACATCGTCGTAGAGGATAACGCCGGGTCCTACAACGCTGTAAGATCCGATACGTCTCCCCGGCATAATAATCGCATTCACACCCGTACGACAGTAGTCTCCCATATAGGTCGCATTTGCGCCGTAAGACGGGACTTCGTAACGTCCTTCCACCCGCATCGGTGTATCCCCATCGTCAAATCGGAGGGTGCCGCACACCGTCGCCGCACCGATATCGGTGGCACATCCGAAAACGCCGGACATCTCACAATAGTGATACAGGTAGACCTTATCAAACAACACGCCAGACATCTCGGCACCGTGACCGATGATACACCGGTTTCCGATGGCGGTAGAGCCGACATCGCAATAATCGCTAATCCTGCACTGGTCTCCGACGAGGATATTGCCGTGCAAAATCGCACCGTTCGTTATGTTGTTGTTCGCACCGGCGATGAGCGTCCCGTTGACAACGACACGCGGTCCGATGACGGAGTTTTTCCCCAGAACGACGCGTCCGTTGATTTCAGCCGCATCTGATATTTTGGCACCCGCCGCAATTTGGTCTTCGGTGATCTGTGTAGCGAGGTAATCGACCAGTCGGTTGTTCGCTTCCAGTACATGCCACGGCTTATCAACATCGACGAGAAATCCCTCTGCTTGAATTGCCAGCACTTCTCTATCGTCGTCTACCATGAGTTGCATGGATTGTGCAATTTCGGATTCCGGTGGCGGCATCCCACCGACTGGCACCCTTGTAACGATTCCGGGGTTCCTTAAAAGGTAAGGTGTCGCTGTAGGACCAAAGGCGTAGACACCACAGAGTCGATGTGAACCCCCGCGAGGGTGCCCCTCAATACCGGTAAGTTTTGTGACACTATTGCCCTCTACCTCTTTTGTGTTGATACTCCCACAAAGCCAATCGCTTGGATCTTCATTGCCGAGCGGTTGCACCAATGCCGCCGCTTCTACGTTGTGGCGGCAAAATTCCTTGATTATGGTACGGAAATTGTCAGGAATCGTTACGATGTCTCCATAAACAACGAGGAAGGGTTCATTTTCGACATACGCTAATGCGCTCAGCACTGCACTTGAGGTACCGTCAACAGGGTGTTGTGTAACAAAGGTAACATTCGGTATATCGGCGAGTGTGCCGCGCACCTGTTGCGCGTAATGTCCCACCACCACAACGATCCGTTCACATCCGACCTCAATCAGATTCTCTACGACTCGGCGAACGATGGGGGTGTTGGCGACAGGGAGGGTGCATTTCTGTCGAAACTCCCCGTAGGGCCACACCTTACGTCCTAATCCTGCGGCGAGTACAATCGCCGTTTTTATCTCCATATCACAGTATTCCTAATTTCCGCCATGCGATGTGCTGATTCATAAAGTCCGCTAAAAACGCTGGATCGGG
>JAPOOP010000040.1 GCA_026713385.1 Candidatus Poribacteria bacterium
CACGCGCTGGCAAGAAACCGACCGAATCCATGCAATGGTGACAGAACTACGAAAGTTAGGTATCCCTGTCGTTGAACACCGAGACGGACTCGAAATTTCACCCGCCCCTATTACCCCCGCCGCGATTGACACCTACGAAGATCACAGGATGGCGATGGCGTTTTCACTCGTCGGTCTAAAGGCAAACGGAATACATATTAACGATCCAGACTGTGTCAGCAAAACGTTCCCTAATTATTTTGACGTGTTTGAGGAATTGTACGCCTGAGTTTTGGAGGATGGGATCATTTCCTTCTTCTGTAGGAGGGATCTCCGAATCCCGACTCTTATTCCCCCTGATAAGGGGGTTAGGGGGGTTAACTGACAACCGATAACTGACAACTATTCCGTAGGTTTTCAAGTCCTGATGGGTTGAAGATGCTAAATCTCGCTAACTGACAACCGATAACTGACAACTATTCCGTAGGAGCGACCTCCCGGTCGCGATTTATCCCACGAAACTAACAGAAAGTCGAAAACTGAATAGTAACGTGAGTTCGAGAATAAAAAGGTAATGTATACGTAGGTTGGGTAGAGCAGTGAAACCAAGAATCCGCCAGTTGATATGTATGATGCCCATTTCAAGAACCTTATTCACAGAATGCATATAGCGAAACCCAACGAAACAACTGAACACTACACACATCGGTATTGATATCTTACCCAATAAATCAAACTCACGCCTTGTTCATATAAACTTTGGAGGAAAGGCAACTTGCGTTTCTTTACCGTAGTCATTCTAAGTGGAATATTTTGTTTATGTTATTCCCAAGTAGCGCGGTCTGCTGAGGTTAAGGTCGTTGACAATAGCGTCTTCGTCGAAACCGATACCTACGAAGTCCAGTTCACCGACGGCGTTATCACCCAAATCCACAACAAACTCACAGAAGAAACCTATACCCTCCCTCTCGGTGTTGGCGGCGTTACAGGTTTTCGTGGGCGTAGTGGATTATTAAAAAGAAACGGCGAATCTATCTGGAGCGATCAAACCACGCTAACAACAGCAAGGAAAGTCGCACCACTTAAAGCGGAAATCCTGTTTCGTCAGGGGCGAAACGAATTCCGGCTGTTCATAAGCGTTGATGCCAGGTCAGGGGATCTGCTGATTGAACAGGAAGGGACTTCCGATACAACAGGCGTTTATGGAATTCAGTGGGGATGTGTAAATCTAAATATCAGGAATCTGGACCTCATTCTTCCTGCGGATGGCGGACAGATCATTAACGCGATGGCTCCGTTCACTTTTAGAGATTTCCAGTATCCCGGTAGTTGGGAAGTCCAACTTGCGATTCTTCAAGGAGAACAGGGTGGGTTTTTCGTTCGGGGCGCAGATGCAACCTTTCAGTTTAAAGTACTTCACTATGAAAAGGATATAGAGAGTTTCGCGCTCGGTTTTGAGACACAAAATCAGGCACCTTTCGATGCCCTTACCTCAGCGAAATCTGTTATATGGAGACTGAATACATATAGCGGTGATTGGCGTGTGCCTGCGAGACAGTATCGGGAGTGGATGGAAAGGACCTTCAAACCGTGGCGATTGGATGAGATGCCAGCATGGGTCGGAGAGATCGGTCTGGTTGTTGCCTATATCGATCATCGTTTGGATGTTACCATATTGGATACATTAGCGGAGCAGGTTGACCCCACAAAAACCTTGTTGTATTTGAATCAATGGCGAAAAGACGATTACGATGTTAATTACCCAGATTATATGGCGAAACCTGGGCTTAGTCGTTTTGTTGAAGCTGCTCACCAATACGGATTTCGAGTGATGCTTCACACAAATCTCGTTGGTGTCTCGCCCTATCATCCTCTCTACACGGAATTACAGAAATTCCAATTTCGGAACCCGTGGAATGGAAATCTTTATGGATGGCGATGGGAACAGACAGATGCCCCTTACCGTCATGCCTTTATTAATCTTGCAAATTCTACGTTTAGAAAAATCCTTGTCCAACAACTGAAAAACGTATGGGAAAAATATAGAGTGGATGCATTCCACTTGGATGTCAGTCATTTTGTAGCTAATGATGCAAACGGACTGATTGAAGGATTAAACGCTGGTCAAGGGAACGTCCTGATGCACAGGGAATTAGCGGAAGCAATGCCGGGTGTTGTTTTTAGTGGTGAGCACCTTCATGAAGTCACTTTTTTCCGTGAAAGTTTCGCACAACGTTGGAAACTCTCGCCGGAATGGGACCCCACGCCACGGAGAACTCCACACCCGATTAGTGCCTTCCTGTTTTCTCCTTATACATTACCTTACGGCTATTTGGGAATGCCTAATCCTGATAGAGGACCACAACTTTACCAAGAGTATCTGGACGCGTATGAGATTTGGGGCGTTTTGCCGACGCTTCGGCTCTTGTCAGTGGCTGACTTGGAGCCTGAACGGATGAGGACGCAGGAGTTACTCGCAATTGCGCGAACATGGCAGCAACACGGATTCAAACCTGACTTTGAATCCGACTGGACACCTAACACTTTATTTCAATACGTTGGAGAAGATGGTGAAATTGCAGCACTGAAAAAAACGGAAACAGGAGCTACATTTGTTCTACCTGAAGAAAGTCTGGGATATGAACGCGTTTTGGGTGTGACACAGGTACAAACGCACGGGAGTATACCCCATTGGCGCGCTTACAACGAAACGACACTCCTCGGATTGCATCCTGAGAAATCTTATTTCTTAGACGACACGCCGAGCGATTTCTCTCAGGCGCATATCAACGTCTTACCAGATGACGTTTCCGTGACGGAATCACGTGTAACAGAAAATGCCGCGCTGTTTCGACTCGAAAGGGTGGATACCTCTCACGAAATTGATTTATTATCAGAAATTCATCTTGTCAGGACGGGCATCGTACACGATGGTAAGGAATTGCCACGACAAAGAGGGGCGACTTTTCAGAAAACGGAGGTTTCCATTGCTGATGTTCGGAAGTCGGCGATTGATGCTCACCCACCTTGGCAAGGCATCAGTGGGGATGCATTTGGGGAGTGGAACCTTTCGCTACCAGATAGTTCTCACATCCGTTTGGAATTCGATATTGGGTTGGCAGAGGGTTCTGAGAACTCTGATGGTGTAACGTTCGTCGTCTCTGTCCAAGGGGATGAAATTTTTCGTGAGCATTACGCTCGACAGCAATGGCAGCATATCAGTTTGGATTTGACACCTTATCGCGGACAACACATTAAACTGCGTTTTACTACGAATCCAGGTCCCAAAAAAGATACTGGATGGGATTGGGCAAGGTGGGGAGAACCTAAAATCGTCTCCCCACCATCAGATATACCTGTGGAAGTAGGGTTTTACCTCCCTAATGAACCAATAAAGCGTTTTCCTGATTCACTGGGAAATCAAGGAAAGGGACGATATTCGCTCGAAACCGAACTACCTGCTCAGATCCTTTTCTTATTTGATCCTGCTCAACAAGTAACCACTCCTTACAACCTGAGGGATGCCGAATTTATTGTTGGTCTCCAGTTTGACGGTATATTCAGACTCGGACATGTTTACAACTCAGGCACTCGGAGCCATGGAACTGTAGGTGGGGTGCAGACGAATACTATTGATGCTCACCCGCCTTATAAAGGTCAGACCCTTCTCCAATTCTTACTTTCTCTGCCGCAAGCAGAAGAAATAATGCTCTCTTTTTCGATGGGGTTATTGAATGAGGATGCTGATAGTGACGGTGTCTCTTTTGCGGTGCTTCTAAATGGACAAAACCGATTTGAACACTTTACAAAAGAACCAGGATGGACAGACGCACAAATTCGCCTTTCTGAGTATGCAGGTGAAACGGTGTTATTGGAATTGGTGACCGACTCCGGTGAAAAAAACGATTGGGATCAGGCACATTGGGCGGATCTGTTTATTACAGCAAAAGGGGTGGAATCCAGTGGCGATGTCAATCAGGATGGAACAGTCAACATTCTTGATGTTATTCTTGTCGCACAGAATCTTGGACAAAAGCCACCCTCCAATCCGAGAGTAGATGTCAACAAAGATGGACAGGTGAATATCCTTGATCTCGTGTTTATTGCCGAACGGCTCGGCGAAAAGGTTGCTGCCGCACCCTCTCAAATGGATGTCATCAAAAGCACACCGTCCTCGACCGAAAATGTTATTGTCGTCCGGCGCGCCTTGAATGAATTGGAAACTATTCCAGAGAAATCCGATAGTGTTAAGATGACAGTTCAGTTTCTACGTGCTTGGTTGGCAACCGCCAATCAGGATGTCAGAGAGACGCGACTCCTCCCGAATTACCCCAACCCCTTCAATCCAGAGACATGGATACCGTATCAATTGGCAGACGCAGCGGACGTAAGCATACAAATCTACGATGTTGGTGGTCGTTTAGTCCGAACGATTCCTATTGGGTTCAAGCCTGTCGGATATTACCTCACACGCGAGCGAGCTGCCTATTGGGATGGACGCAATAAAACAGGCGAATCTGTTTCAAGTGGCGTTTATTTTTTGCAGTTCTTGGCAGGAGATTTCACTGCGACACAGCGAGTGGTAATAGTGAAATAGGACTGCTTAATCAAACCTGAGTCTTTCCCGGAATTCACCCAGAATCGCCATCCCGCCACCGTAAAACAGCATCGCCAATGGAATCAACACCCAGATGGAGAAAGACCCCTTCAACTGTACTAAACCGATGCCCATCAGTGCAGAGAGGATAGTTGCTTTCAAAACGGTGCGGAATAGATGAGGGGTTTCCCGGAATTTGATAATGTTGTTTGAGATGTAGCCGATCCC